>JAZJZJ010000037.1:0-30256 GCA_040389925.1 Pseudomonadota bacterium | reverse complement strand
ATGTAGACGTTGCGCTGCGTCAGCAGCAGCGTGTCGGTGCGCGGCTGGCGCGCGTCGACCCAGGCGCGGAAACGGGCGCGGGCGTGCGCGGCCGGGTTCAGCGCGGACCAGCGCGAAGCAGCGAGCTCGGCCACGTCGGGCCTACGGCAGCGCCACCGCCTCGACCATCGCGCGCACCTGCTCGATGCGGCCGCGGCCGGCGCCGGCGACCGGCACGAGGCGGTGCGCGATGGTCTGCGGCAGCACGTACTGGACGTCGTCGGGGGCGACATAGTCGCGCTGGCCGAGCAGCGCGCGGGCGCGTGCCGCGCGCAACACGCCGATGCCGGCGCGCGGGCTCAGGCCCTCGACGAACCAGCGGCCCGAGCGCGTCGCCGCGATCAGCGCCTGCAGGTAGTCGAGCAGCGCGTCCGACACGTGCACAGCCTGCACCGCCTTCTGGGCTTCGACCAGCTGCTCGGGCGTCATCACCGCGCGCAGGCCGTGGATCGCCTCGCGCCGGTCCTGGCCGGCGAGCAGCGCGCGCTCGCTGGCCTGGTCGGGATAGCCCAGCGTCAGGCACATCAGAAAGCGGTCGAGCTGCGATTCGGGCAGCGGGTAGGTGCCGAGCTGGTCGCTCGGGTTCTGCGTCGCGATCACGAAGAAGGGCTCGGGCAGCGCCCGGGTCTCGCCTTCGACGGTGACCTGGTGTTCTTCCATCGCTTCGAGCAGCGCGCTTTGCGTCTTCGGCCCGGCGCGGTTGATCTCGTCGGCCAGCAACACCTGCGCGAACACCGGGCCGGGGTGGAACACGAAGCTCTCCTTCGTGCGCTCGTAAACGCTGACGCCGATCAGGTCGGAAGGCATCAAATCGGCCGTGAACTGCGTGCGCGAGAAGCGCAAGCCCAGCGAGACCGCGAGCGCATGCGCCAGCGTCGTCTTGCCGACGCCGGGCACGTCTTCGATCAGCAGGTGGCCGCCGGCCAGCATGCAGGCGACGCAGTCTTCGATCTGGGGGCGCTTGCCGACGATAATCGTGGCGATCTGGTCGACGAGCTCGGTCAGCTGTGTTGCGAGCGCTTTGGCGGTGTCCACGCGTTTGTCCATGCATCCACGTTACCCGAAAAGCCAAACCCGCACGCCCGATGACGACTGCCTTTTACAGCCATTCCGACTGCCGCGGCCACGACATGGGCCGCGGTCACCCCGAGTGCCGCGAGCGTCTCGATGCGATCGACGACTACCTGCTCGCGACCGGCCTCGACGTGGCGCTCGAGCGCCATGAAGCCCCGCTCGTCGACTTGGCCGACGTGGCGCACGCGCACAGCAGCGGCTACGTCAACGAGCTGCGCGACGCGCTCGCGCACCTGCCGGCCGACGGCTCGCGGCTCGCGATCGACCCCGACACCGCCGCCAACGCCGGTACCTGGGCCGCGGTGCAGCGCGCCGCCGGCGCCGCAGTGGCCGCCACCGACGCGGTCATCGACGGCCGCGCCAGCAACGCCTTCTGCTCGGTGCGCCCGCCCGGCCACCACGCGACGCGCAATGCGACGATGGGCTTTTGCTTCTTCAACAACGTTGCGATCGCGGCGCGCCACGCACTCGACGTGCGCGGCCTGAAGCGCGTCGCGATCGTCGACTTCGACGTCCACCACGGCAACGGCACCGAAGACATCATCGCCGGCGACGAGCGCGTGCTGATGGTCAGCATCTTCCAGGACAAGCTGTATCCGTTCAGCGGCGGCGTGCCGATGGGCGACAACATGGTCAACGTCGCGATCCCGGCGTACACCAAGGGTGCCGAGGTGCGCCAGATCATCGAGGACTGCTGGATGGCGCGGCTCGACGAATTCGCGCCCGAGATGATCTTTATTTCGGCCGGTTTCGACGCGCACCGCGAAGACGAACTCGGCCAGCTCGGCCTCGTCGAGGCCGACTACGAATGGATCACGCGGCGCGTCAAGACGGTGGCCGACGCCCACGCGCAGGGCCGCATCGTCTCGTGCCTCGAAGGCGGCTACAGCCTCGGCGCGCTGGCGCGCAGCGTGGCCGCGCACCTGCGCGTGCTGGCCGGGGTGTAGATGGCGCCCCCGAACTCACTTCGTTCGCGACCCCAAGGGCAACGAAGGGGCCGCTTCGTGGCCCTTGGGGTGCAGGCCACCCTTGGGGCGGCCCGGCGGGAGGCCTGACCGGTGACCGCGCGGCTTCTCGACGCACGCGAACTCACCGAACTGCTGGGCTCGCTGACCCAGCCGGGCGCGCTGATCGAGCTGGCGGTGCTGGCTGGCTGCCTCGGTCTGGCGTGGGCCGGGGTGCGGCTGGTCCGCGGCGCCGAGGCGCCCGAGAGTTCGATCTGGTTCGGTCGCCGCATCGTCGACGGCGTGCTGTTCCCGATCCTTGCGCTGGCGCTGGCCTGGGTCGCCCAGCACGCGTTGCACGCCACCGCGCACGCGGCGGTGTTCAAGCTCGCGGTGCCGGTACTGATGTCGCTGGCGGTGATCCGGCTGAGCGTGCGCGTGCTCGGCGCCACGTTCCCAGACGTGCAGTGGGTGCGCGTCCTCGAGCGCAGCATCTCGTGGCTGGCATGGGTCGCGGTCGTGCTGTGGGTCACCGGCGTGCTGCCGGTCCTGATGGCGGCGATGGATCAGATCAGCTGGAACATCGGCGCCACCCGCATGTCGCTGCGCAACCTCGTCGAGGGCGTGCTGACGGCCGGTCTCGTGATGGTGATCGCGCTGTGGATTTCCGCCGGCGTCGAGAAGAAGCTGCTGCACGGCAGCGGCAACACCTTGTCGATGCGCAAGATGGCCGCGAATCTGGTGCGCGTGGCGCTGCTGTTCATCGGCCTGCTGCTGGCGCTGTCGGCGGTCGGCATCGACCTGACCGCGCTGTCGGTGCTCGGCGGCGCGATCGGCGTCGGCGTTGGCTTCGGCCTGCAGAAGATCGCGGCCAACTACGTCAGCGGCTTCGTCGTGCTGGCCGAGCGGTCCCTCCGCATCGGCGACATGGTCAAGGTCGACGGTTTCGAGGGCCGCATCAGCGACATCCGCACCCGCTACACCGTGATCCGGGCGCTGAACGGCCGCGAGTCGATCGTGCCGAACGAGATGCTGATCACGCAGCGGGTCGAGAACGCGTCGCTGGCGGACCGGCAGATCTCGATCAACAGCACCGTGCAAGTCGCCTATGGCACCGACGTGCGCGCGCTGCAGCCGAAGCTCGAAGCCGCGATGAAACGCGTGCCGCGCGTGCTCGACACGCCCGGCCCGGTCGTGCAGCTCGCCGAGTTCGCCGCCGACGGCATGAACCTGACGCTGTCGTTCTGGATCGCCGACCCCGAGAACGGGCAGGGCAACGTGCGCTCCGAGGTCAACCTCGCGGTGCTCGACCTGCTGACTGCCGAACGGGTCGAGATCCCGTTCCCGCAGCGCGTCGTGCACGCGCTGCCGGGCGCCGGAGTCGCCGAACCCGCGCCGGTCGACCCGGCCGACTGATCCCTTCGCGGCCGGCGTGGCCGCTGCGCATGGCTCTCCGCCGCGGCGGGCAATGGCTCCTTCGGCCGATGCCGGCGTGCGCGCCGATTTTTACAGTTCACCCCAGTCGTTTTCAGACCCGGTGAGCGACATCCTCTTCTTCTTTCAGGCACCGGGCACTCCACTTTTCCAGGACCCGGACCATGAACTTTCACATCACCCTTCGACATTCGCTGATCGCCGCGTCGATCGCGCTGCTGGCCGCCTGCGGCGGTGGCGGCAGCAGCGAACCCGCCGGCGGCGGGGCGCCCACCGGCGGGCAGAGCGCGCCGCCGCCGGCCGCGCAGAGCTTCACGCTGGCGCTGTCGACCCCGAAGGCGCTGATCCTGCAGGGCACGAGCGTCACGGTCGACGCGACCGTGACCCGCAGCGCCGGCTTCGACGCCGCGATCGACCTCGCGGTGATCGGCCTGCCGACCGGCGTGACCGCCGCGCCGGTGCGCATCGCCCAAGGCGCCAGCAGCGTGACGCTGACGCTCAGCGCCGAAGTCGCCGCGCCGCACTCGCTGCCGACCGCTGCGAACGTCACCGGCAGCTCCGGCGCACTGAGCGCGCAGCAGGGCGTGACCGTCACCGTGCGCGGCCCGGCCGGCGCGCTCGACACCAGCTTCGGCAGCGCCGGCAAGGCCGTGACCGCGGTCGGCCCGACCGACGACTATGCGCAGGCGATGGTCGTGCAGCCCGATGGCAAGATCGTTGTCGCCGGCTGGGGCAACGGCGCGCTCGGCTACGCGTTCGAAATCGTGCGCTACGAGCGCGACGGCGCGCTCGACATCAGCTTCGGCACGGCCGGCAAGGTCATCACGTCGGTCGGTGACGGCGCCGACGCGGCCAACGCGATCGCGCTGCAGGCCGACGGCAAGATCCTCGTCGCCGGCTCGGCCGACGAGACGCCGAAGGGCAAGAGCTTCGCGCTCGTGCGCTACAACGCCGACGGCAGCGTCGACACCACGTTCGGCAGCGCCGGCAAGGTGATCACCTCGTTCGGCAGCGATTCCGACGAGGCCTTCGCGATCGTCGTGCAGCCCGACGGCAGGATCGTGCTCGGTGGCCACACCCGCAGCGCCACGCGCGGGATCGACTTCGCGCTCGCCCGCTACAACGCCGATGGTTCGGCCGACGCGAGCTTCGGCGTCAACGGCCAGGTCGTCACGCCGATCGGTGGCGGTGACCGCCGCGACTCGATCTACGCGCTGGCGCTGCAGACCCTCGACGGCGAAGTGAAGATCGTCGCCGCCGGCGGCGAGGGCGACTTCGTGTTGACGCGCTACCACGCCGACGGTTCGGTCGACTCCGGCTTCGCGGTCGGCGAACGGCCCGACGGCGAGTTCGGCTCGGTGATCGGTGCGGCACGCGGTCTGGCGATCGCGCCCGACAACAAGATCGTCGTCGTCGGTCACGTCGGCCATGACGTCGCGGTGCTGCGGCTGAACGCCGACGGCCTCGCCGACAACGGCTTCGGCGGCAGCGGCCGCGTGGTCACGAAGGTCAGCGCGACCAACTGGAACGAAGCGCAGGCGGTCGTCGTCCAGGCCGACGGGCGGATCGTCGTCGGCGGCTGGGTCTATGCCGGCAACAGCTCGAGTGGCGACCACGTCGTCGCTCGCTACCTGACCGACGGCACGCTCGATGCCGGCTTCGGCAACGCCGGCCTGACGATCACGCCGGTCGCACCCGGCACCAAGGCCGACGAAGGCCGCGCGATCGTGCTGCAGGCCGATGACCGCCTGCCCGCCGTGCGCAGCCTCGTCGCCGGCTCGGCGAACGACTCGAACCAGGACTTCGCGGTCACCCGCTACTGGCACTGAGCCGCAGCCCCGATTCCCACACATCAACGCATCCAAATTCAAGGAACATAAACATGAACGCGATCCTGACCTCGCCCCAAGCGCAAACCGCCACCCTCGTGCCCGAGCGCTTCAACCTGTACACGGCCATCCACAAGGCGCTGCGCCACTTCATGAGCGACACGCTGATGCGCGTCGGCCGGCTCGACGTGCACGACGCCGACGAGCTGGCCGCCACGCTCGGCCAACTCGACACGCTGCTGCTGCTGTGCACCGGCCACATCGAGCACGAGAACGACTTCCTGCATGCAGCGATCGAGGCGCGCCTGCCGGCCGGCTCGGCGCGCACCGCGTCGGAGCACCTCGAGCACTTCGAGAGCATCGCCGCGCTCGGCGAAGAAGCCGCCGCGCTGGCAGCCGCGAGCGACGAAGCGCGGCCCGTGCTCGCGCTGCGCCTGTACCGCCACCTCGCGCTCTTCGTTGCCGAGAACTTCCAGCACATGCACATCGAAGAGACCGTCAATGCCGCGACGCTGTGGGCGCACTACAGCGATGCCGAGCTGTATGCGATCCACGATCGCCTGCTCGCCACGCTCGCGCCGCAGGAGCACTTGCTGGTCGCGCGCTGGATGGTGCCGGCGAGCAGCCCGGCCGAGCGCGCCGGCCTGTTCGGCGCACTGAAGACGCAGACGCCGCCCGAGGCCTTTCTCGGCATGCTGATGCACGTGCAGCCGCACCTCGATGCGAGCGGCTGGACCAAGCTGTCACGCGCCGTCGGCGTCCCGCAGGTGCCCGGGCGGGTGCACATGCCATGAGACCCGACAGCCCCCGTGCCTGTGCCGGCACGGCCGCGGTGACGCTGCTCGCGATCGTCGCGTTCTTCTTCTGCATCGCCTCGGGCGCGCCGCTGATCGGCGTCGAGTTCGTCGCGGCGGCCCACTCTGAAACGACGGGAGGATGTGAATGAACAAGTGGCTCAAACGCGGCGGCGTCACGGTGGCGTCGCTGGTGGCCGTGGCCGCCATCGTGCTGGTCGGCGGCGCCAGGCTCGGCGAGCGCAAGATGCAGCGGCAGGTCGCCGTGAAGCTCGATGCGGTCGCGTACCGCAGCGATGCGGCGAGCATCGAGCGTGGCCGCTACCTGTACGTGTCGCGCAACTGCGCCGAGTGCCACGGCGCGAACGGCGCCGGCAAGGACGTGGTCAACGACGGCAAGGGCCTGCTGATCCACGCGCCCAACATCACGCCGGCGCCGGGCTCGGTCATCGCGAACTACGCCGCGATCGATTGGACCCGCACGATCCGCCACGGCGTCAAGCCCGACGGCCGGCCGGCGCTCGTGATGCCGAGCGAAGACTACGCGCGGCTCACCGACGCCGATGTGGCGGCAATCGTCGCGTACGTGCGCCAGCTGCCACCCGCGGCGGGCGCGGGCGCGACGATCGAATTCCCGCTGCCGGTCAAGGCGCTCTACGCCGCCGGTGTGGTGATGGACGCGGCCGAGCGCATCGACCACACGCTGCCGCCGCAGCAGCCGGTTGCCGAAGCGGTCACGCTGGCGCACGGCGCCTACGTGGCCAACACCTGCATCGGCTGTCACGGCGAGCATCTCTCGGGCGGCAAGATTCCCGGCGCGCCGCCCGACTGGCCGGCCGCCGCGAACCTGACGACCGGCGACGGTTCGGCACTCAAGCACTACGCCGATGCCGATTCGATGCTCGCGATGTTCCGCAACGGCAAGCGGCCCGACGGCAGCGCGGTCAGCACGGTGATGCCGTTCGGTGGCTTGAAGGAAATGAGCGAGACCGATGTGCGCGCGCTGTATCTGCACCTGGGAAGCCTGCCGCCGCGTCCGAGCGGGCAACGCTGAAGCTCAGCGCAAGGCGTGCGCCTTCACCGCACCGGGTACACGCCCTCGCCGTGCGGCGCCGCAACGAACGCGGGCAACCGCTCGGCCGCCTGCGCATGCGCCTGCAGCCGCGGGTGCGCGCTCGCCGGCACCGCATCCGGCGTGAGCGCCTGGATGAAATGCCAGACAACCGCGGTCGTGAGCCCGGCCTGGTCGATCGTCGCGCTGGTTGCCGCGAGCGGCTGGCGCGCGAGCTCGGCCTCGAGTGCGCCGCAAGCGGCCAGGAGCTGGCCGGTGACGCGGTCGACCCAGGGCTGGTGCAGCTTCTCGGCCGGCCGCACGCCGTGCTCGTAGACGATCTGCACGCTTTTCTCGCAGGCCGCGAGCGCCAGGCCGAGCACGCGCAGCGCGTGCCGGCGTGGCGCGATGCCGGCCGGCATCAGGCTCTTGCGGGGCGCGGCGAGCGCTTCGGCGTACTCGATGATCAGATTCGAGTCCATCAGCACGGTGCCGTCGTCGCAGACCAGGGTCGGCGCCTTGACGACCGGGTTGATCGCCGCGAACTGCGCGAACCCGCGAAAGACCGAGACCGAGCGATGCTCGAACGGCAGCCCGAGCAGCTGCAGCGAGACCGCGACGCGGCGCACGTAGGGTGAATCCAGCATGCCGATGAGTTGCATCGTCGGGTCTTTCGCGCGTCTGAAGGCCTCGATGCCAGTGCCAGTCAGGGTCTGCGACTTCGAGCAATGTGCCGGCGGACCGTGCTCACATGCCCCAACGCAGCGCCGGTGTGCGCAATGGTGCATCCCACAGAGCGACCGTCATGGCGTCGGCGGCGGTGATGGTCACCGAACATCCGGCCATCTCCAGCGAGGTCACGTACGAGCCGGTCAGGTGGCGCGCGACCTTGATGCCGGTGCCGGCCAGCACCTTGTGCACCGCGTTGACCATCAGGTAGAGCTCCAGCAGCGGCGTGCCGCCGAAGCCGTTCACCAGCAGCAGCACCTCCTGGCCCGCTTTCAGCGACAAGTCCTTCAGGATCGCGCCGGTCAGCTCGGCCGCGATGTCGTCGGCCGACGCTAGTTTGACGCGGCGCCGGCCCGGTTCGCCGTGGATGCCGACGCCCATCTCCATCTCGTCCAGCCCGATTCCGAAGGTCGGCTTGCCGGCCGCCGGCACGGTGCACGAGGTCAGCGCGACGCCCATCGAGGCGGTGGCGCTGTTGACCGCATCGCCCAACTTCTTCAGGGCTGCGAGGTCGTCACCGCGCTCGGCTGCGGCACCGACGATCTTCTCGACGATGAGCGTGCCGGCCACGCCGCGCCGGCCGGTCGTGTAGGTCGAGTTCTCGACCGCGACGTCGTCGTTGACGATCACGGTCGCGTTGTCGCGGTCCAGCATCTCGGCCGCCATCTGGAAGTTCATCATGTCGCCGGAATAGTTCTTCACGATGAAGAGCACGCCGGCGCCGGTGTCGACGGCCTCGGCGGCGGCCAGCATCTGGTCGGGCGTCGGCGACGTGAAGACCTGGCCCGGGCAGGCCGCGTCCAGCATGCCGTGGCCGACGAAGCCGGCGTGCAGTGGCTCATGCCCGGAGCCGCCGCCCGAGATCAGCGCGACCTTGCCGGGCTTCAGCGCGGCGCGGCGCACGAACTGCCGCGCCGAGCCGAGCGTCACGATGTCGGCATGGGCCGCGGCAAAACCGTCCAGCGATTCGGACAGGAGGGTGTCGACGTCGTTGATGAGCTTCTTCATGAGGTGCTTTCAGGCGGACGCAGAAGAGTCCCGGGTGGGGTTGAGCAGGCTGTCACAGATGGCGCCGATGATCAATGCCATCGAACGCGAACCCGGGTCGACGTGGCCCAGCGCGCGGTCGCCGAGAAAGGACGCGCGGCCCTTGATCGCGTCCATCTGCGCGGTGGCGGCCGCGCTGTCGAACGCGCATTGGCGCACGCGGCCGAGCAGGTCGGCGCCACCGGCGGCGAGCAGCTTCTGCACCGGGTCCAGCACGTCGAGCAGCGTCTTCTGGCCGACCTCGGCCTTGCCCAGCCGCGTCAAGGCCTTGATGCCGGCGTCGACCGCCGCGGCCAGCGCGGGCGCGGTCGGCGGGTCGGGCAGCTCCTTGCCCAGCGTCACCATCAGCGTGCCGAACACCGGGCCTGACGAGCCGCCGATGGTCGACATGCAGGTCATGCCCATCGTGCGCAGCGCGTCGTTCAGCGACTGGGCGGCGAGTTCGGGCAGCCTGGCCTGAATGGCCAGCGCGCCGCGGCGCATGTTCAGGCCGTGGTCGCCATCGCCGATGGCCGAGTCGAGCGCGGTCAGTTCCTCGACGTGGTCTATCAGCGTCTGGGTCGCGTTGCGGATCAGGTCGGCGTGGGTCATGGGGTCCTCGTTCGCTTGAGTGATGGCGGCTCAGGCCGCTCAGGCCGCGATGCGCCGGCCATCGGCGTCGAACCACAACGGCTGCAGCAACTCGACGCGCACGGCCTCGCCGGGCTCGAAACTCGCACCGGCCGGTGCCGCGGTGATCAGCGCCTGCTCGCTGTCGTTCAGATGCACGTGCACGAGGTGCTGGTCGCTCAGGCGCTCGATGCGGGTCACCAGTGCGCCGCGATGGGCGCCGCCGCTCGCCGCTGGGTGCAGCCGCAAGTGCTCGGCGCGAATGCCGAGCGTGACGGCCTGCGCCGGGCCGGCCGTCTCGGGCAGCAGCGCGCGCGGGATCAGGTTGATGCGCGGCGAACCCAGCCGCGCCGCCACGTAGCTGCTGACCGGGTCCTCGTAGATCTGCTGCGGCGTGCCGACCTGCACCAGCCGGCCGTGCTCGAGCACGCCGATGCGGGTGGCCATCGTCAGCGCCTCGATCTGGTCGTGCGTGACGTAGAGCATGGTGGCGCCCAGGTCCTGCTGGATGCGCTTGAGCTCCAGGCGCAGGTCGTTGCGCAGCTTGGCATCGAGCGACGACAGCGGCTCGTCCATCAGGTACAGCGACGGGTCGCGCACCAGCGCACGGCCGATCGCGACACGCTGCATTTGCCCGCCCGAGAGCCGGGTCGCCGGGTTCTGCAGCTTGTCGTCGATGCGCAGCAGCTGCGCGACCTCGTTCACCTTGCGCCTGACCTCGGCCTCGGGCGTCGGGTGCATCGGCGAGCGCAGCGGGAACGCGAGGTTGTCGTACACGCTCAGGTGCGGGTACAGCGAATACTGCTGGAACACGAAGGCGACGTCGCGCAGCGCCGGCGCGAGGGCGGTCACGTCGCGGCCGGCGATGTGGATGCGGCCGGCGTCGGGCCGCTCCAGCCCGGCGACCAGGCGCAGCGTCGTCGTCTTGCCGGCACCGCTGGGCCCGAGCAGCACGACGAACTCGCCGCTGGCGACGTCGAGGTCCAGGCCGGCGACGGCGGGCACCTCGCCGAAGCGCTTGGCGATGCCGCTCAGGCGCAGCTCAGCCATGGCGGGCTCCGCCGCGGTGGGCGTGGTCGTCGCGTGCGGTGCGCAGTGCGCGGCCCGACGCGGTGTCGAACAGCGAGACGGCCGCGGCATCGAAAGCCAGCCCGACCTGGTCGCCACGCCGCGCCGCGTTCGTCACCGCGACCTTGGCGCGCAGCGTCGCGCCTTGCGCGGTGCTCAGCGTGACGACGCGGCTGGTGCCCAGGTACTCGGTGCCCAACACCTCGGCGCGCAGCGGCGAGGCGTCATCGAGGCGCACGTGCTCGGGCCGCACGCCGCACAGCAGCGCGCGCTCGGACACGTCCTCGCGCAGCGCCGGCACGCCGATGCGCGCGGGGCCGATCTGCACGTCGCCGCTGCCCTGAGTGAGCGCGGCCTGGAACGGCAGGAAGTTCATCGCCGGCGCGCCGATGAAATCGGCGACGAACACGCTCGCGGGCCGCTCGTAGACCTCCAGCGGCGCGCCGAGCTGTTCGATCACGCCCTGGTTCATGATCGCGATCGTGTCGGCCATCGACATCGCCTCCATCTGGTCGTGCGTCACGTAGACGGTGGTCGCGTGCAGCCGGTCGTGCAGCGCGCGCAGCTCGTGGCACATGACCTCGCGGAACTCGGCGTCGAGCGCGCCCAGCGGCTCGTCCATCAGAAAGGCCAGCGGCTGGCGCACGATCGCGCGGCCCAGCGCGACCCGCTGGCGGTCGCCGCTGGACAGGCCTGACACCGGCTTGTCGAGCAGCGCGGTGATGCGCAGGATGCGAGCGGCTTCTTCGACCTGCGCGTCGATCTCGCGGCGCGGCAGGCCTTGCGAGACCAGCGGGAACGCGATGTTGCGGCGCACGTTCAGGTGCGGGTAGAGCGCGAACATCTGGAACACGAAGGCGATGTCGCGCGCCGACGCGCGCTTGAAGCTCACGTCCTCGTCGCCGAGAAAGATCTGGCCCGAGGTCGGCAGCTCCAGCCCGGCGATCATGCGCAAGGTCGTCGTCTTGCCGCAGCCCGAGGGCCCGAGCAGGCAGAAGAACTCGCCGTCCTTCACCGTGAAGCTCGAGTCCTTCACCGCGGTGAAGTCGGCGAAGGCCTTGTGCAGCTGGTGGACGCGGATCTCGGCCATCGGTCTATTCCGGAAATTTGGAGACGACCATGAACATCACGGTGCCGAACAGCGTGGTCAGGAATGACCAGGTGAACAGCACCATCGCGAACGGCTGCAGCATCATCACGATGCCGGCGGTGATGACGAGGCACGCGAGCAGCTCCATCCGGCCGCGCCGCGCCCACCTTGGCCAGTGCTTCATTTGCGCACCGCCCCGAACGTGATGCCGCGCAGCAGGTGCTTGCGCAGCAGGATCGTGAACACCAGGATCGGGATCAGGAACAGCGTCGTGCCCGCCGCAACCGCGGGCCAATCCTGCCCGCCCTCGCCGATGATGATGGGAATGAACGGCGGCGCGGTCTGCGCGGTGCCCGAGGTCAGCAGCACCGCGAACGCGTACTCGTTCCACGCGAAGATCAGGCAGAAGATCGCGGTGGCCACGATGCCGGTCGTCGCCTGCGGCAGCACGACCTTGCGGAAGGCCTGCAGCCGCGTGTAGCCGTCGACCATCGCCGCCTCTTCGTATTCGCGCGGGATCTCGTCGATGAAGCCCTTCAGCAGCCACACCGCGAGCGACACGTTGACCGCGCTGTACAGCAGGATCATGCCGAGGCGCGTGTCCGACAGGCCGAGCTCGCGGTACATCAGGTAGATCGGGATCGCGACCGCGATCGGCGGCATCATGCGCGTCGACAGGATGAAGAACAGCAGGTCGTCCTTCAGCGGCACCTTGAAGCGCGAGAACGCGTAGGCCGCCATCACGCCGAAGCCGACCGAGAGCACGGTCGAACCGAACGCGATGATCAGCGAGTTGACGAAGCGCGGCACGAAGTTCGACGGCCCGGCCACCACCATGTTGGCGTTGCGCGCGACCTTGTCGCAGGTGTCGGTCGCCGGCGGCAGCGCGGCGATGTATTCGGGCGTCTGGCGCGAGCGCGTCGTGAACAGGTTGCAATAGCCCTCGGCCGACGGCGTGAACAAAACCTTCGGCGGGTAGCTGATCGAGTCCGGCGGCGTCTTGATGCTGGTCAGGATGATCCAGACCAGCGGCACGATCGTGATCAGCGCGTAGGCCGCCACCAGCATGCCGGCGAGCCAGCGCGAACGGCCGCTGGGCTCGACGACCGAGTGCGCGGTGCTGATGCCGAGTCTCATGCTGCAGCCCTCATCGGTTCTTCACTGCGTTGAGGGCCTTGACGTAGATGTTCGCCAGCCCGAACACCGCGACGAACAGGATGATCGCGAACGCCGACGAGTAGCCGGTGCGCCACTTCTCGAAGGCCTCGCGCTTCAGCGTGATCGACGCGAGCTCGGTCGCCGAGCCCGGCCCGCCCGAGGTCAGCAGGTTGACCATGTCGAACATCTTGAAGTTCTCGATGCCGCGGAACAGCACCGCGAGCATGATGAAGGGCAGCACCATCGGCAGCGTGATGGCCCAGAACTGGCGCCAGGTCGAGGCGCGGTCGACCTCGGCCGCTTCATAGATGTAGTCGGGGATCGACCGCAGCCCCGCGAGGCAGATCAGCATCACGTAGGGCGTCCACATCCAGGTGTCGACGATGATGATGGCCCAGGGCGCGAGCCTGACCGAGCCGATCATCTCGAACGACGACGGCGGCACGCCGGTCAGGAACGCGACCGCGTAGTTGAACAGCCCCGTCTGCGGCTGGTACAGAAACGCCCAGAAGTTGCCGACGACCGCGGGCGACAACATCATCGGGATCAGGATCATCGTGGTCCAGAAGCCGTGGCCGCGAAACTTGCGGTCGATCAGCCAGGCGAGCGCGAAACCGATCAGCGTCTGCAGCGCAATGGTCCAGAACAGGAAGTGCGCGGTGGCCTGCATCGCGATCCAGATGTCGGGATCGGTCAGCACCGAGACGTAGTTGTCGATGCCGACGCCCAGCACGTTCGCGTTCGGCCGGTTGGCGCGGTAGTTGGTGAACGAGAGCTTGAGGGTCCAGATCAGCGGAAAGATGTTGATCGCCAGCAGCAGGAGCATCGTCGGGCCGACGAAGAGCCAGGCGATGGCGCGGTCCGACAGACCGCGCATCCGCGTCGCCAGCACCGGTGGCGTGGCCTGCGCGGCGCGGCTGACGAGGTGGGACGGGATCGACATCGGGGGCTGATCTGGATGCGCGGCCTACTTGGACTTGCCGTCTTCCTTGAAGACCTTCTTCCAGACCGCGACCAGACCGTCGAGCGCCTCCTTGGCGCTGCCCTTGTCGGCCACCACGTAGTCGTGCACGCGCTTCTGCATCGCGAGCATCAGTTGCGCATACGAGGGCTCGGCCCAGAAGTCGACGACCATGCCCATCGAATCGAGGAAGTTCTGCGCGAAGGGCGAGCTCTTCGCGTAGCCCGGGTCGTTCAGCACCGCCTTCGCGGCCGACGAGCCGCCGATGGCCTGCCACTTCTTCTGCACGTCGGGGCTGGCGAACCACTTGATGTACTGCAGCGACTCGTTCTTGTTCGCCGAGTACGACACCACCGAGATGCCTTGCCCGCCGAGCTGCACACCCCTGGTCTTGTCGGCCGGGTTGGTGAAGAAGCCGATCTTGTCGCCGCCGACGTTCGGGTCCTTGTAGAGGCCGGGGAAGAACGCGAACCAGTTCATCATCATCGCGACCTGGCCCGACTTGAAGGCGTCGAGGCCTTCGCCCATGTAGGCATTCGTCAGGCCCGGCGGCGTGCTGCCCTTGTAGAGAGACTTGTAGAACTCCAGGCCCTTCACGGCATCGGCGGAGTTCACGACGCCGTCCATCGCATACGGCTTCTTCGGGTCTTCGTACCTGAAGCCCATCGGGTAGAGCACGTTGGTCACGCCCATCGTGATGCCTTCGGAGCCGCGCTCGGTGAACAGGTAGGCGCCGTAAACCTTCTTGCCGTCGATCATGCGGCCCTGGAAGAACTCGGAGACCTGCCTGAACTCGGTCCAGGTCCTGGGCGGCGCGAGATCGCGGTTGTGCTTCTTCTTGAACTCGGCCTGGATCTGGGGCTTGGCGAACCAGTCCTTGCGGTAGGTCCAGCCGACCGCGTCGGCCATCGCCGGCAGCGCCCAATAGTTCGGCGTGTTCTTCGGCCACTCGGCATAGCCGGTCACGGTCGCGGGCATGAAGTCCGTCATCTTGATGCCTTCTTTCGCGAAGAAGTCATTCAGCTTGACGTAGTGGCCGTTCTCGGCCGCGCCGCCGATCCACTGGCTGTCGCCGATGATCAGGTCGCACAGCTTGCCCTTCGAATTCAGTTCGTTGAGCATGCGGTCGGCGAAGTTGGTCCACGGCACGAACTCGAACTTCATCTTCACGCCGCTCTTCGCGGTGAAGTCTTTCGACAACTCGACGAGTGCGTTCGCCGGGTCCCAGGCGGCCCAGCACAAGGTGATGGTCTTGTCCTGCGCGCGCACCGCAGTGCTGGCCAGACCGAGGGTGGCGACTGCGGCGAGGGCGAGCACCCCCGGCAGCATCTTGGCGATCGATTTCATGAGGCTGTCTCCAACAGGTTGTGGGGTTCAGGGGCACACCGGACGGCCGGTCAATGCAGGTTCTCGGCCGTCAGGATCTCGATGCGCGGCTGCACCACGTTGAGGGCGCCGCGGACGTTCTCGCACAGCGCGCGAAGGACCCGCGCCGCTGCCAACACGCAGTAATGGATGTCCTGGTGCAGCACGTAGGACAGGCCGTTCGCGCTCAGCAGCGCACGGTGTTCTTCGGTGAAGTGGTGCACGACCACCCCCACCCGTGCCGCGAGCCCGGCGCGCTCGAGCGCGCGTGCCACGCCGACGCTGCCCGAGCCGACGTTGTAGACGCCTGCGACCCGGCCCGCATCGATGTCGTCCTTCAGAAAGCCCTGCAGCGCCGCGCAGGCGCCGGCATCGTCGGCCGGCAGATCGGGCGTGCGAACCATGCGCAGGGTCGGGAAGCGCTCTTCGATCACCTGCGCGAAGCCGATGCGGCGCTCGATCTCGGCCGACAAGCGCGTCGCCTGCGACGACAGCAGCAGCGTGTCGCGCGCGCCGCCGGCCATGCGCGCCAGCAGCAGGCCGGCGGTGCGGCCAGCGGCGCGGTTGTCGGCGCCGATGCAGGTTTCGCGCATCGAGCCGGCGACGTCGGAGAACAGCGTGACCACGTGGACGCCCGAGCGCACCAGTTCGTTGATCGCGAGCTTGATCGGCGGCAGGTCGGGCGCGAGCAGCGCGATGCCCTGGCAGTCCGCCACCTGCGCCAGCTCGGCCGCGAACTGCGCCGGGTCGGTGGTGTCGATGCGGTGCGTGATCTCGGTGATGTGCTGGTGCCGGAAGTCGCCCGCCGCCTGCGCAATCTGACGGTCGACCAGACCGAGGAACGGCGAGTCGTCGGCCGGCAGAACAAACGCGAAGCGGAAGTTCTCGCCGCGCCGCGGGCGACCGGGCTGCTGGGGTGCGCCGAGTTCGGAGACGGCATTCATGACCCGCTGGACGGTGTCGGCGTTGACCCCTGCCCGGCGGTTCAGCACGCGATCGACTGTGGCGGTTCCGACGCCTGCGATGCGGGCAATTTCGGCGATGGTGGGGGCGGACGACATGCGGAGAGGGCGCTGATGGTTTGATGTTATTCACATCAATAATTAAATCAATCAGGGTTTGTGAGCACGTTTGTGAGCACACCTGCTCGGGTCGCGGAGTGCCATCGGCAAGGCGACGAGTCTGGTTCGCGCGTGACGGCGTGCCTGCTGCGGGAGCTGCCCGCGCCGGCCATCCAGCAAGACAAGAGCCCGAGCGCTTGCGCTACGGTCGTCTCGCCACCTCTCTCAAGGTGACAGAGCGGCCCGTCAATCTGCGCGCGATTGCCGCTCCGGCGTGCGCTGCCAGTCGCCGCCGAGCGCCTTGACGAGAAACACCGAGGTCACGCGCCGCTGGCTCGCGAGCTGCGTGGTCTGGCGCTCGACGCCGAGCAGCGCCTGCTGCGCGTTGATCACGTCGAGATACGTCGTCGCGCCGCCTTCGTAGCGGCTGGTCGCCATCTCGAGGACGCGGCGCGCGCTCGCGACCGCGAGTTGCGACTGGGCCGAGGCGCGGTCCAGCGCCGCGATGCCGGTGATGCCGTCCTCGACCTCCTGCATCGCGGTCAGCACGACGCGGCGGTAGCTGGCGACCGTCGCGTCGTAGCCGGCCTGCGCGAAGTCGACGTTCGCGCTGACACGGCCGCCGTCGAACAGCGTCTGCGTCGCCGCGACGCCGAGCGACCAGAGCAGGCTCGGCGCGTTGAACAACTCGCCGAGCGCGCGGCTGTCGACGCCGATCGACGGTGACAGCAGGATGCTCGGATAGAACGCCGCGCGCGCGACGCCGATCTGCGCGTTCGCGGCCGCCATCGCGCGCTCGGCCGAGGCCACGTCGGGCCGGCGTTCGAGCACGTCGGACGGCACGCCGAGCGGGATCGCGGGTGGTGCGCCCCAGTCGCGCGCGTCGGGCGCGAGCGTGAACAGCGGGGCCGGCGTGCCGGTCAGCGTCGCGATCGCGTTCTCGAACGGCGCGCGCTGGCGGCGCAGCACGTCGACCTGGGTCAGCGTGTTGTCCAGCAGCGCCTGCTGCTGCGCGACATCGAGGCCCGAGGTCGCGCCGCCGGCGTGGCGCGCGGTGACGAAGTCGAGCGCGCGCCGCTGCAGCGCGATCGAGCGCGCGAGCACGTCGAGTTCGGCATCGAGCCCACGCAGGTTGAAGTACGCGGTCGCAAGTTCGGCGCCGAGCAGCAGGCGCGTGTTCTCGAGGTCGATCGCCGACTGCTCGGCCGACGCGCGCGCGCCTTCGAGCCCGCTCTGCACGCGGCCCGACAGGTCGAGCTCGTAGTTCACCGTCAGCGCGAGTGCGAAGTCGTTCTGCACGGTCGAGACGTTCGGCGACGCGTAGTTGCTCAGCGGGCGGTTCTCGGACGTCTTCAGCCGCGTCGCGCGCGCGCCCAGGCCGAGCTGCGGGAACAGGCCGGCCGAGGCGCTCGCGACCTGCGCACGCGCTTGCGCGAGGCGCGCGGCGGCGAGTTGCAACGTGGCGTTGTTCGCGAGCGCCCGGGCTTGCAACACATCGAGCTGCGGGTCGCCGAAGCGTCGCCACCACGGGCCTTTGGGCGCGGCGTCGGCGGGTGCGGCCTCGCGCCACGGCGGCTCGATCCGCCACGCCGCCGGCATCGGCGTCTCGGGTTTGACGTAAGCCTGGCCCGCGGCGCAACCGCTCAACACGCCCGCGCAGCCGGCGAGCAGCGCCGCGCTTGTCAGCAGGCCGGTGAGTGCGCGCACGTGGTGCACATGGCACCCGCGACGCGTCAAGGCGCTTCCTTCGCGGCCGCCGCGCCGGCCTTCGCCGGCGGCGGCGCGATTGCGACGCGGTCGCCGTCGGCGAGCGAGTCCGACGGGTTCAGCACCAGCACGTCGGCCGGCTTCACGCCGTCGACGACCTCGACGCTCTCGCCGAGGTTGCGGCCGATCTTGACCGCGCGCAGCGCGACCACGCCGTTCGGGTCAACGACCGCGACGCGGATGCCCTCGGCGCGGATCAGCAGCGCGTTCGCCGGGATCGCCATCGAGCTCGCCGACTTCAGCAGCAACTGCACCTGCACATAGGCGCCGGGCAGCAGCGCGTTGTCGGGGTTCGGCAGCGCGATCTCGACCTGCATCGTGCGTGTTGCGGCGTCGATCGATGCGCCGGTGCGCGCGACCGTGCCGGTGAACTGGCGGTCGGCCAGCTCCGACTGCGTCACCACCACCTGCTGGCCGGGCTTGATCAGCTGTGCGTAAGACTGCGGCACGTTGACGTAGACGCGCAGTGCATCGGCCTGGGTCAGGATGAACAGCGCGCGGCTGGTGCCGCCGCCGGCGTCGATCAGATCGCCGACATCGACATTGCGCCGCGTGATCACGCCGGCGAACGGCGCGACGATGCGCTTGAAGCCTTCGGTCTGGCGCAGCCGCTGGACGTTGGCCTCGGCCGCCGCGAGGTTCGCGCCGGCTTGCGTGGCGCCGCTGCGGCGCTCGTCGAGTTCCTGTTGCGAGACCACGTCTTTCTTGCGCAGCCCTTCCCAGCGCGTCAGCGTGCTTTTCGCGAGGTCGAGCCCGGCGGCGGCCTGCTGGCGCGCCGCGACGGCCTGCGAGAGCTGCTGGTCGATCTCGGGCGTCTCGATTTCGGCGAGCAGTTCGCCCTTCGCGACGGACGCGCCGATGTCTTTGGTCCAGCGCTTCAGGTAGCCGCTGGCGCGCGCCGCGATCGGCGCCTGCTGCCGGCCTTGCAAGGTGCCGGGCAGTGCGAGCGTCTGGCGCGCGTCGCCGTTCTTTGCGAGCGTGGTCTTCACGTATTGCAGCGCGTGCTCGGCGGTGCCGGCCTCGAGCGCGCGCGCGTTCGCGATACGCATGAACACGGTGCGGCCGGCGCCGAGCGCGAGCAGGATCAGCACGACCACCGTAATGATCTTGGCGCGGCGCACGATCTGCCGCCGCTTCAGCGACTCGGCGGGGTCGTCGCCGGCGGCGTCGAGGCCGTGGATGCCCAGCGCCGCGTGGCTCTGTTCGGTCATGAGATCAGGACTCCTGCAACTGGGGATGCGCCGGCGGCGCAGCATGGGCGGCGCGGCGCCGCGCGAGGCGCTTGTGCACGCCGGCGAACACGACCGGCACGAACAGCAAGGTCGAGACGGTCGCGAACAGCAGCCCGCCGATCACCGCGCGGCCGAGCGGCGCGTTCTGCTCGCCGCCTTCGCCGATGCCCAGGGCCATCGGCACCATGCCGATGATCATCGCCAGCGCGGTCATCAGCACCGGGCGGATGCGCGTGGCGCCGGCTTCGAGCGCGGCCGAGAGCGGCGGCACGCCGTCTTGCAGGCGCTGGCGCGCGAACGAGACCAGCAGAATCGAGTTGGCCGTGGCCACGCCCATCGTCATGATCGCGCCGGTCAGCGCCGGCACGCTCAAGGTGGTGCCGGTGATGAACAGCATCCACGCGATGCCGGCGAGCGCGGCCGGCAGTGCGGCAATGATGATCAGCGCGTCGATCCACGACTGGAAGGTCACGACCACCAGCAGGTAGACGAGCACGATCGCCACGCCCAAGCCGACGCCCAAGCCGATGAACGAGGCCTCCATCGTCTGCACCTGGCCGCGCATCACGACCTGGCTGCCGCGCGGCAGCTTCTTGGCGGTTTCGTCGACGCGCTCGCGAACCTGCGCGGCGACACTCGCCAGATCGGTACCCTGGACGCTGACGTAGACGTCGATCGCCGGTGAGATGTTGTAGCGCGAGACGATCGCCGCCTGTCGCGCCGGGCTGACTTCGACCAGATTGCCGAGCAGTTGCGTGCTGCCGTTCGGGCCGGGCGCGGCGGCGTTCGCGGCATTTTGGGCGCCGGTGCCGACCGGCAGGTTCAGCAGCGCATCGAGCGAATCGAAGCGGTACTGCGGCGTTTGCACCGCGATGCTGTAGACCACGCCGTTCTGCGGGTTGAGCCAAAAAGCCGGCGCCGTCTGCGAGCTGCCCGAGAGCGAGATCAGCACGTTCTGACCGACGTTCTGCGCCGACAGGCCGAGCTGCTGCAGGCGCGTGCGGTCCATCTGCATGTCGATCACCGGCGCATCGAGGCGCTGGTGCACGTGGGCGTCGACCGCGCCAGGAATCTGCCGGATCGATTTGGTCAGCTCGGCCGCGAGCGCGGCGTTCGCGGCGACGTTGTTGCCGGTGAATTGCACGTCGATCGCCGCCGGCAGGCCGAAGTTCAGGATCTGCGTGACGATGTCGGCCGGCTGAAAGAAGAACTCGATGCCGGGAAAACGCTTCGGCAGTTCGGCCCGCAGCAGCGAGACGAACTCCTCGGTCGGCCGGTGGCCGTCCTTCAGCGAGAGCAGCATCTCGGCGTCGAGCGTGCCGATCGTGCCGGCGTTGCTGTACGACAGGTTGATGCCGCTGTTCGGCACGCCGAGGTTGTCGAGGATCGTCTCGAGCTCGTCCCTGGGGATCAGCTCGCGGATCACCGCCTCGATCTGATCCGCCAGCCGCGCCGTCTCTTCGATGCGCGTGCCGGTGGGCGCGCGCACGTGCAGGCGGATCTGGCCGGCGTCGACGGTCGGGAAGAAGTCGCGCCCGAGCACCGGGTACAGGCCGCAGGACATCACGCAAAAGCCGAGGAACAGCAGCGCGAACGAGCGCCGGTGCGACAGCAGCGCCGACAGCGCCAGCGCGTACGCGCGGCGCAGGCGCTCGAAGCGGTGGTCGAACGCGCGGTAAGTGCGCTGCAGCAGGCTGGGCTTGGCATCCGGGTCGGCGTGTACCCCGCGCATCAGCAGCATCACGAGCGTGGGCACCAGCGTGCGCGACAGGATGTAGGACGCGATCATCGCGAACACCACCGCCTCGGCCAGCGGCACGAACAGAAACTTCGCGACGCCCGACAGAAAGAACATCGGCACGAACACGATGCAGATGCACAGCGTGGAGACGAACGCGGCGGCGCCGATCTCGTTCGCGCCGGTCAGGATCGTTTCTTCGAGCGGCGTGCCCATGTGCAGGTGGCGCTCGATGTTCTCGATCGTCACGATCGCCTGGTCGACCAAGATGCCGACCGAGAGCGCCAGGCCGCCGAGCGTCATCAGATTCAGCGTCTCGCCGAGCGCGTGCAGCGCCAGGATCGAGGCCAGAATCGACAGCGGAATCGTCAGCGCGATGATCAGCGTGCTGCGCCAGTTGCCGAGAAACAGCAGCACCATCGCGGCCGTCAGCGCCGCAGCGAGCAGGGCCTCGAGCACGACGCCCTTGACAGCCGCCTTCACGAACACCGACTGGTCGAACAGCGGCGTGACCTTGATGTCTTCGGGCAGCAGCTGCGTCACCTTCGGCAGCAGCCCGCGCAGGTTGGCGACGATGTCGAGCGTCGACGCGCCGCCGTTCTTCAGCACCGACAACAGCACGCCGCGCGCACCGTCCTGGCGCACGATGTTGGTCTGCGGCTGGAAGCCGTCGCGCACGTGGGCGACGTCGCGCAGGTAGGTGGTGTTGCCGGCCACGGTGCGCACCGGCAGGTCGTTCAACCCGGCCAGCTCGTTCGGCGAGCCGTTCATCCGCACCGTGTACTCGGTCGCGCCGAACTTCGCGGTGCCCGAGGGCAGGATCAGGTTCTGCAGGTTCAGCGCGTTGACCACGTCGGCCGGCGCGAGCCCGCGCGCCTGCAGCGCGGCCATGTCGAGGTCGACCGAAATCACGCGGTTCTTGCCGCCGTACGGAAACGGGATCGCCGCGCCGGGGATCGTGATCAGCTGCGGCCGCAAGATGTTGATCGCGGCGTCGAACAGCGACTGCTCGGGCCGGGTCGGGCTCGACAGCCCGAGCTGGATCACCGGGATGCTCGACGCCGAATACTTGATCACCAACGGCGGCGTGGTGCCCGGCGGCAACTGCCGCACCTGCGTCTGGCCGATTGCCACCACTTGCGCCAGCGCGGTCTGAATGTTCGCGTTCGGCTGAAAGAACACTTTGATGATGCTGATGCCGGCGAGCGACTGCGACTCGATGTGCTCGATGTCGCTGACCGTCGTCGTCAGGCTGCGCTCGTTCTGTGCCGCGATGCGCTGGCCCATCTCCTGCGCCGACAGACCGTTGTAGTTCCAGATGATGCTGATGACCGGGATGTCGATCTCGGGGAAGATGTCGGTCGCCATCTTCATCAGCACGAACGGCGTCGCCAGCACGATCAGCATCGCCATCACGATGAAGGTGTACGGGCGCTTCAGCGCGAGCTGGACCATGGACACGGCGCGAGATCTCCGGAAAGCGCAACGGCGGATGATATTCAGTTATCGCCGCGGGCGTGGCCGGCGCGTCCACAATCGCCCCGCATGGATCACAGCTTCCTCTCCGCCTTCATCCTGCTGCTGCTGGTGCTCGACCCGCTCGGCAGCCTGCCGGTGTTCATTCCGATCATGCGTGGCGTGCCGGCCGAGCGGCGCGCCTGGGTCGCGACGCGCGAAGTCGGCATCGCGTTCGGCGTGCTGTTCGCGTTCATGTTTCTCGGCGAAGGCTTTCTGCATGTGATGCGCCTGTCGGAGCGCTCGCTCGAAGTCGCCGGCGGCGTGATCCTGCTGATGGTTGCGATCCGCATGATCTTCAGTCACGAAGGCGGTGTCTACGGCGTGCCCGAGGGCAGGGAGCCGATGATCTTCCCGCTCGCGGTGCCGTTGCTGGCCGGGCCGTCGGCAATGGCGACGGTGCTGCTGCTCGCGTCGCGCCAGCCGGATCGCGTGCTCTCGTGGGTCGGCGCGCTGGCCGGCGCGATGGCGGTCTCGGGCGCAGTGCTGCTGCTGTGCGACCGCATTCGCCGGCTGCTCGGCGACTCGGTCGTCTCGGCGCTCGAAAAGCTGATGGGGCTGGTGCTGACCGCGATCGCGGTCGAGATGATCCTGGCGGGGCTGAAGCGCTACTTCATGGCGCCGCTGTAGCGTGGCGCGCGCGCCGGTCAGGCGTCCGGGGTGGCGCCCAGTGGCGGCGGCGCCAGCATGTCGGCGTCGAAGCCGAGCAGCACGCTGGCCAGTTCGAGCGTGCGCCACAGCTCGGCCGGCATCTCCAGGATCGCCTGCGGCGTGCGCGCCGCGGCGATCCACGCGCCGATCTGCCGGTGCTGCTCGGGTGTCAGTAGATGGCGTTCGAGCATGTCGTCGAGGGTCTGCATCGGGCCTATCCTAAGGCCGCGTCGCCATTCCCGCCCGCAGCTTCGTCCACGGCAGATCGCCCGGGTCGGCGGCCATCGGGCCGGGCGACTTCGCGACGAGGATGTGCGCAGCGATCGGCGCGAACGCGGCGCGGAAGTGCACCGAGCTCTTGTTGACCAGCAGCTTCATCTGCGCCGGCTCGACCCCGAGATAGCGGTACAGGTCCAGATCGAGCATCTGCGCCTTCGCGCTCGACAGCAGCACCTTGATGCCGTCGACCTCGACGCACGCGCTCGGCCCCAGCGTCATCGTCGCACCCGCGGTCATCGGGCCGTGCATCGCGACGACGCCGTCGCTGATCGCCAGCACGCGGCAACTCGCCGGCAGCGGCGGCTCGGTGAGCGCGCCGTTCCATGTCGGCACGGCGCGGCCGAGTTGCAGCTCGAGCGTCGCGCCGACGCCGGCCGCGCAGGCGACGCGCGCCGAATCGGGGTCGAACAGCAGGCCGAGCGCAACCCCGCCCGGCAGCCGCGCGCCGGCCCGCGCCTGCAGCAGCGCGCGCAGCATGCCGGTGGTGTTGGCGTCGCCGCCGGCGCCGGGGTTGTCCTGGGTGTCGGCGATCACGACCGGCTGGTCCGATTCGAGTGCGAGCGCAATTGCCTGCTCGACTGCAGCGAGCGGTTCGAGCAGGTCGAGCTTCCAGTCGGCGCGGCGCGTCAGCGCGACTTCGGTGTGCAGCTGCTGCACCGCCGTGCGCACGCGCAGCGGGTCGACGCCGTAGCCGAACAGCACCGGCCCGCATTCGGCGAAGTCGGCGGCCGAGAAACCCATCGCGAAGTTGAGTTCGACATCGTGCTGCGCCTCGATCTGCTCGATCAGTGCGATCACCGCGGCGGCCGGCTGCATCAGCGTGCACTGCGCGTTCAGCGGCAGCAGGAACGGCACGCGCTCGGCGTGCCTCATGCGCGCCATGGCGCCGGGCACGAGCCGGCGCGCCAGCATGCGCGCGGCGCGCACGCCGGTCGCGCGCATGTCGACGTGCGGGTAGGTGCGGTACGCGGTCATTGCGCTCGCGAGCGTCAGCATGCGTTCAGTCACGTTGGCGTGCAGGTCGAGCGTCGTGACGATTGGCATCTCGGGGCCGACCACCGCGCGGATGCGCGCGAGCAACTCGCCCTCGGCATCGTCCGCGCATTCGGCGACGCCGGCGCCGTGCAGATCGAGAAACACCGCGTCGAAGCCGCCGGCCAGCAGATCGTCGATCACCTCGGCGCAGATGCGCTCGAACGCGTCGGTCGTGACCTTGTTCGACGGCATCGCGCCGGCCCAGATCGACGGCTGCAGCGCCCAGCCGTGTTCGAGCGCCTCGCCGATGAAGCCGCCGATCGCCTGCGCGGTCGATGCCATCCGCGCGAGCATCGCGTCGCCGCGCGCGTAAGGCGGGTAGCCGGCGCCGCAGGTGAACGCGGCCCAGTCGGCCGGCGAGGGCGCGAACGTGTTGGTCTCGTGGTGGAAGCCGGCAATGAAGATCGTGGTCATGTCAGCACCGCCGGGCCGCCCCAAGGGGCTGACGCGCCCCCTCGGGGGGCAGTGAACGAAGTGAGCGTGGGGGCATTGTCATGTCAGTAGCGCGATTTCGGCGTCGGTGAAGCCGGCGGCCAGCCGCGCGGCGTGGTTGAACGGCGGGCGCAAGCGCGGCGCCTCGTAGCGCAGCGTGAGCTCGGCATACAGCGCGACCGGATCGAGCCCGTCGCGCGCGCACAACCAGCGGTACCAGTGGTTGCCGATCGCGACATGGCCGACCTCGTCGCGCAGGATCACGTCCAGGATCTCGACCGCGCGCAGGTCGCCGGCGCGGCGCAGCTTGGCCTGCATCGGCGGCGCGGCGTCGAGCCCGCGGGCTTCGAGCGTGCGCGGCACCAGCGCCATGCGCGCGGTCGCATCCAACGCGGTGCGCTGCGCCATCGCCCACAGGCCATCGTGGGCGTCGAAGGCGCCGTAGTCGAACCCGAGCGAGTTCAGGTGCTCGCGCAGCAGCGTGAAGTGCAGCGCCTCTTCGCTGGCGACGCGCAGCCAGTCGCGGTAGTACGCGACCGGCATGCCTTTGAACCGCCAGACCGCGTCGAGCGCGAGATTGATCGCGTTGAACTCGATGTGCGTGACCGCGTGCAGCATCGCCGCGCGGCCTTCGAGGGTGAACGGCGTGCGCGACGGGATCTCTTTCGCGTGCAGCAAGCGCGGCAGCGCAGGCCGCCCGGGCAGTTCACCCGGATCGGCCAGAGACTCGGCCGGGTCGATCGAGGCGCCGTCGGCATCGGCCAACAGCGCGTCGAACAGCGCGCGCGCCTGCGCCGCCTTCGCGACCGGGTCGCTCAGACGCAGGATCGCCAGCGCGCGCCGCCGCGGGTTCATCGCGTGCCTACTTCGCGGCCTGGATGTCGGCTGCGACCTGCTGCTGGATCGCCTTGAAGCGCTCGACCATCGGGCCCATCAGCGCCTGGCTTTCGGTCATCGACTTCTGCATCACGACCGGCATCTTGTCGATCGAGGCCGCGCCGGCGGGCGTCTTGTAGAACGCGGTGATCGCGTTGACCTCTTCCTGCGTGAAGGTCTCCTGGTAGACGCGCACGTAGATCGGCCGCAGCTTGGCCCAAGTCATCTCCTCGCGAAACACTTGGGCGAGCTGGCCCGGCATCGCGTCGAGGATGCGTTGCTGCTCGGCGTTCGGTGTCTGGCCCTGCAGCGACGCGGCCATCCCTTGGCGTATCGACTGGTCGAAGATCGTGAACATCGAGTCGAGCACCTTCTCGGCCCGCGTGGCGATGAGCATGGCGTCGACCGATTGGGGCGTCGGCGGCGCGGCAAACGCGCCGCCCGCGAGGGCCCACGTGGCAAGGAGAACGGCGAATGTGCGCATGATGGCGAAGAGCAGCGGGGCTCGTGAATCGAAACCCTAGAATTATGGGCTCCCCCACCTCAGGCGAATCCGCATGGCCCTCTACCAGCTCGACGACCACAGCCCGCAACTCGCCGAGGGCGCGTGGGTCGCCGACAGCGCCCAAGTGATCGGTCATGTCGAGCTCGCCGAAGACGCGAGCATCTGGTTCGGCGCGATCCTGCGCGGCGACACCGAGTTGCTGAAGATCGGCAAGGGTTCGAACGTGCAGGACGGCAGCGTGCTGCACGCCGACATCGGCTACCCGGTCACGCTGGGCGAGAACGTCACGGTCGGGCACCAGGTGATGCTGCACGGCTGCACGGTCGGCGACGGCTCGCTGATCGGCATCCAGGCCGTGGTGCTGAACGGCGCGAAGATCGGCAAGCACTGCCTGGTCGGCGCTGGCGCACTCGTCACCGAAGGCAAGGAGTTCCCCGATGGTTCGATGATCATCGGCTCGCCCGCCAAGGTGGTGCGCCAGCTCACACCCGAGCAGATCGCCGGGCTGCAGCGCAGCGCCGAGCACTACGTGGCGAACGCGAAGCGGTTCAAAGCCGGCCTGAAGAAACTCGGATGAGCGAACTCCACAAGTTTCTGTTCGACGGCCTGCCGGTGCGCGGCATGCTGGTGCGCCTGACCGACGACTGGCAGGAGGTGCTGGCGCGCCGCGCCGCCGCAGGCGACGCATTCCCGGCGCCGGTGCGCGCGCTGCTCGGCGAGATGGCTGCGGCCGGCGTGCTGATGCAGGGCAACATCCAGTTCGCCGGCGCGCTGGTGCTGCAAATGCACGGCGACGGGCCGGTCAAGCTCGCGGTCGCCGAAGTGCAGAGCGATCTGGCGTTTCGCGTGACCGCGAAGGTCATCGGCGAGGTCGATGACAGCGCAAAGCTCGAAGCGATGCTCAACGTGCACGGCCAGGGCCGCTGCGCGATCACGCTCGACCCGAAAGACAGGCGGCCGGGTCAGCAGCCCTACCAGGGCGTCGTCGCGCTGCACGGCGACCGGCGCGAGCCGCTGCAGCAGCTCAGCGAGGTGCTGGAGCACTACATGCTGCAGTCGGAGCAGCTCGACACCAGGCTGATCCTCGCGGCCGATGACAACATCGCCGCCGGCCTGTTGATCCAGCGCCTGCCGGTCCAGGGCGAGGGCAACCTGCAGGGCGCGCAGCGCAACGAAGACCTGATCGGTCTGGACGAGGCGTACAACCGCATCGCGCTGCTCGCCGGCACGCTGACCCGCGAGGAGTTGCTGACGCTCGACGCCGACACGATCCTGCGCCGGCTGTTCTGGGAGGAGCCGATCCGACGCCTCCCGGCACAGCGCGGCGACGCCGGCCCGCGCTTTGTCTGCAGTTGCTCGCGCGAGCGCGTCGGCAGCATGCTGAAGAGCCTGGGCCGCGCCGAAGTCGACGGCATCATCGTCGAGCAGGGCCGGGTCGAGATCGGCTGCGACTTCTGCGGCCTGAAGTACCACTTCGACCCGGTCGACGTGGGCGAGCTGTTCACCCCGGTCGGGCGGCAAGCCCCCGGTTCGACCGCCCGGCACTGAGGCACGTGGGCGGCGAGGCGCTCCCGCGCGGTGGAGAATCGACGCTTCGCATCGCCGGATGCTTCAAGGACTGCTTCGATGCTGTACGCCACTCTCAAAACCGCTCATTTGCTGGCCGTCATTGCGTGGGTCGGCGGCATGTTCTTCATGCTGGCCTGCCTGCGCCCGTCGCTCGGCGTGCTCGACGGCCCGGTGCGACCGAAGCTGATGAGCGCGGTGATGGCGCGCTTCTTCGCGATCGTGAACGTCGCGACGCTTGTCGTGCTGCTGACGGGCCTGTGGATGCTGTGGAGTGCGTGGCGTGCCGCCGCCGGGCCGGGCGCAGTGTTCAGCATGCCGCCGAGCTGGCACCTGATGATCGTGCTCGGGCTGGTGATGATGGGCGTGTTCGGCCACGTGCAGGCGCTGTTCAGGCGCCTGCGGGCCGCGCTGCAGGCGCAGGACGGCGCCGCAGTGGCGCCGCTGCTCGATCGCATCCGCAAGGCGGTGCTGGCGAATCTGGTGATGGGCGTCATCATCGTGGTGACGATGAAGCTCGGCGCGGCCGCCTGAGCGGCGCTCAGCCGCGCGGCAGCAGCGGGTGGCGCTCGCAGTTCGGGTCGCCGCAGCGCTCGCAGTGCCAGTGCCAGCGCGTGACGCCGTCAGCGTCGACAGGTGGCGGCGCGAGGGCGCGCCGCACCGCAGCGAGCGCGGCGGCGAGACGGGATTCACCGCTGCCGAACACGACCGCGTACGGCAGCTCCGCGCGCTGCAGCGCAGCGCGCACCTTCGCGTCGACCGGCTCGCGCACCTGCGGGCCGTCGCGCTGCAGGCCGTCGGCCTGCCAGGGCAGGTCGAGCGCGGTCAGCAGCGTGAGGTCGCAGCCGCGGGCATGGGCGAGCTGCGCGCTCGCGTACAGGCCGGTGTCGCCGAAAACCTGGTCGCTGTAGACCGCGATCATCAATGCGGTGGTGTCGGCGATCACGAACTTGTGAGTGAGCGCAGCGGCGTCGATCCGGCGGGTCTGCTCGTCGGCGATGGCCTGTTGTTCATCGGGTCGCGGCGTGCGCTGCTCGCGGTCGCAGAATTCGCGCAGGTACTCGGGCACGACGACCGCATCAAACCCTTCAGTGCCAAGCGCGTCGCGCAGCGCGAGCGCCAGCGTGGTCTTGCCGGTGCTCTCGGCGCCGAGCAGCGCGATCACGACCCCGCATCCGGCATTCATTGAGGCAACATCCGCCGCCACGCGCGCCAGCCGATGAACGACATCGCGATGAACAGGCTGTAGAGCAGCGTCGTCAGCCACAAGCCTTTGTACGCGAACAGGCCGACGCAGACGACGTTGATGACGATCCACGCCAACCAGTTCTCGATGTACTTGCGGCCGAGCAGCCATTGGCCGATCACGCTGGCGGCGGTCGGGAAGGCGTCCCACCACGGCACGTCGGTGTTCGTGAAGGTCTTCAGGAACAGGCCGGTCGCGGGCCACGCGGCTGCGAGCGCGGCGAGCAGCCACCAGCGCGCGCGGGCCGGCAGCGAACGCACCTTGAGCTCCTCGCCATCGGCCTGCGTGCCGCGCACCCATTGCCACCAGCCCCACAGCGCGACGATCGCGAAGAAGATCTGCAGGCTCGCGTCGCCGTAGAGCAGGCTGTTCCAGAACAGCGCAAAGTAGAGCAGCGAGCTGATGATCGCGAGCGGCCACGCGATCGGGTTCACGCGCATGTTGAGCACGACCATCACGAGCGCCAGCACGAACGCGACGATCTCGAGCCAGCTCACCGGCGTGGCCCAGAGCGTGAACGCGGGCGCGAAAAAGGGCTGCAGCGACTGCAGCAGCGCGTTCACCGTTTCGCTGTCGTCACCTGGACGAGGATCTCGTCGGGCTTGACCATGCCGAGCTCGAAGCGCGCCTTCTCTTCGACCATCTCGAGGCCTTCTTTCAGGTCACTGACCTCGGCGACCAACTGCGCGTTGCGCGCCTTGTCGGCAGCGTTGGTCGCCTGCTGCTCGGTCAGCTTGCCCTGCAGCTCCATCATGCGCGGCACGCCGCCCTTGCCGAACCAGAGTTCGGCCTGGACGAGGGCGATCAGCGCGATCAGCGCGAGCGAGATGTAGCGCACGAGCGGGGCGGCTCTACCGGAGGTTGTAGAACGCGGCGCGGCCCGGGTAGCTGGCGACGTCGCCCAAGTCTTCTTCGATGCGCAGCAACTGGTTGTACTTGGCGATGCGGTCGCTTCGGCTCATCGAACCGGTCTTGATCTGGCCGGCGTTGGTGCCGACCGCGATGTCGGCGATGGTCGAGTCTTCGGTCTCGCCCGAGCGATGCGAGATCACGGCCGTCCAGCCGGCGCGCTTGGCCATCTCGATCGCAGCGAAGGTTTCGGTCAGGGTGCCGATCTGGTTGATCTTGATCAGGATCGAGTTCGCGACGCGCTTCTCGATG
>JAZJZJ010000036.1:0-56012 GCA_040389925.1 Pseudomonadota bacterium | reverse complement strand
GTTCTCGATCGGCTTTCGCATCGAGCACCCGCAGTCGATCATCGACAACGCGCGCTTCGGGCCGAACGCGGGCAACGAGATGCTCGGCGCGGCCGACTACAAGCTCGTGCACCACGCGAAGAACGGCCGCTCCGTCTACAGCTTCTGCATGTGCCCGGGCGGCACCGTGGTCGCCGCCACATCCGAGCCGGGCCGCGTCGTCACGAACGGCATGAGCCAGTATTCGCGCAACGAGCGCAATGCGAACGCCGGCATCGTCGTCGGCATTTCGCCGCAGGACTATCGGCAAGATGGCAAGAGCGACGGCCCGGTGAACCCGCTCGACGGCATCGCATTCCAGCGCTTCTGGGAGTCGCGCGCGTTCGAGCTCGGCGGCGGCACTTACGAAGCGCCGGGCCAGTTGGTCGGCGACTTCATCAAGGGCCAGGCCTCGACCGCGTTCGGCAGCGTGCTGCCCTCGTACAAGCCCGGCGTGAAGCTCACCGACCTCGGCGCACGCGACAACACGGCGCTGCCCGACTATGCGATCGACGCGATCCGCGAAGCGCTGCCTGCGTTCGAGCGCCAAATCAAGGGCTTCGGCATGCCGGACGCGATGCTGACCGGCGTCGAGACCCGCACCTCGTCGCCGCTGCGCATCACGCGCGGGCGCGACTTCCAGAGCCTGAACGTGAAAGGCCTGTACCCGGCCGGCGAAGGCGCGGGCTACGCGGGCGGGATCATGTCGGCGGGTGTCGACGGCATCGAAGTCGCCGAGGCACTCGCCCGAAGCCTGCTGAAGCTGCCGTCGGCCTGACTCCACGCGCGGCGTCCGTTCGTCGGCCCGATCTGCAGTCCGTCGCAAACCGGCCGTGGCAGCGACACGGCGCCGCTACAGTGTCCTACATCAGTAACACACTGAACGAGGGCCCATGCACACTTGGAACGAGACCACGCCGATCTACCGGCAGCTGGCCGACCGCCTGACCGCCCAGTTGCTCGCGGGCGACCCGCCCGAAGGCGAAGCGATGCCGTCGGTGCGCGTGCTCGCCGGTCAGTACCTGATCAATCCGCTCACCGTCGGCCGCGCGCTGCAGATGCTGGTCGACGACGGATTGGTCGAGAGCCGGCGCGGCGTCGGCATGTATGTGCAGAGCGGCGCACGGGCGCGGCTGCGCCGCAGCGAGCGCGAGCGCTTCCTCAAACACGAATGGCCGCTGCTGCGGGCGCGCCTGCGCCAGCTCGGCATCGACGCCGACCAACTCAACTGGGATCTCTGATGGACAACCTGATCGAAGCCAGCCACCTGTCGGTGCGCTACCGCCAGAAGACTGCCGTCGACGACATCGGCTTCACGGTCGCGAAGGGCCGCGTCGTCGGCCTGCTCGGCCACAACGGCGCCGGCAAGACCTCGCTGATGAAGGCGCTCGCCGGCATCGTGCCGTTCGACGGTGAACTGCGCGTGCTCGGGCTCGACCCGCGGCGCGAGCGCGTCGCGATGCTCGAATCGCTGTGCTACATCCCCGACGTCGCGATCCTGCCGCGCTGGGCCCGCGTCGAGCAGTTGATCACGCTGATGGCCGGCCTGCAGCCGCGCTTCTCGGCCGAGCGCGCGCGGGCGCTGCTCAAGCGCACCAGCGTCGGCCTGCGCGACCGGGTCAAGACGCTGTCGAAGGGCATGGTGGTGCAGGTGCACCTCGCGCTGATCGCGGCGATCGACGCGAAGGTGATGATCCTCGACGAGCCGACGCTCGGCCTGGACATTCTGTCGCGCAAGTCGTTCTACGAGATGCTGGTCGAGGAGTGGTGCGACGGTGAGCGCAGCGTGCTGATCTCGACCCATCAGGTCGAAGAGATCCAGCCGCTGCTCAGCGACGTGATCATGCTCAACGAAGGCCGCATCGTGCTCGCCACCAGCCTGGTCGACATGGACCAGCGCTTCGTCGGCCTGAGCCACGACGCCGCGGCCGCCGACCGCATCGCCGCGGCGCACCCGCTGCTGCGATATCGCCAGATGGGCCAGTCGGCGGCGCTGTTCGACGGCGCGCCGCCGGCCGAGATCGCCGCGCTCGGCCAGCGCTTCCAGCCCAGCCTGGTCGACCTGTTCGTCGCGTTGACCCGCGCGCCCGAAATGAACCGCACGGTGGGCTGAAATGAGCACTGAAATGAACACCGCGCAAGGAGAACACCCGATGTCCCGCTTCAACACCTTGCTGCTGCGCGAGTGGATGCAGCACCACCGCGGCTGGCTCGCGATGATGCTGCTGCCGCCGCTGTTGCTGCTGGTGCTGGTGCCGTTCGGCTCGGTCGAGATCGACCCCGGCGAACTCGGCCAGGTGCCTGCGCTCGGCCTGATGCTGGTGACGATGTTCGCGGTGCCGGCGGTCGTGCTCGGTATCACCGTGGTCGCGCTGCTGTTCCAGACGCCGGGGCTGGCCCGACGCGACAGCCAAGACCGCTCGATCGAGTTCTGGCTGTCGCTGCCGACCAGCCACTCGGCCAGCGTCGCCGCGCCGGTTTTGATGCACCTGATATTTGTCCCGCTACTTGCGGTGGCGATCGGCGCTGCCTTCGGCTACCTGATCGGTGGCGCGGTGGTCTGGAAGGCGTTCGGCGCGGCCCAGGCCTTCGCGCTGCCGTGGGGCACGCTGGTGGTTGTCGGCTTCGTCGGGCTGGCGCGTGGTCTGCTCGGCGTGCTGCTCGCCTCCCTCTGGCTGATGCCGCTGCTGCTGGCGACCATGGTCGCCTCTGGCGCGCTCAAGCGTTGGGGCATGCCGGTCTTCGCGCTCGTTCTGGCGATCGGCCACTGGCTGCTGTCCACGCGCTTTGGCGTCACCGTGATTGGTGACACGCTTGTCGAACTGGTCGCGAACGCGAAGACGGCGGTGATAAACCGTATGCCGCCGAGCCCGAAAGGCGGCGCCGATGTCGTGCCGGCTTGGCTGCACGACGCGCCGAACTGGTTCTTCAACGACGGCCTGATGGCGCTGCGCGATCTCGGCCAACCGCTGTTTCTGTTCGCGCTGGCGGCCAGCGCTGCGTGCTTCGGGTTGCTGGTGCTGCGGCGCAGCCGCAACGGCTGAGGTCAGCGGCCGGCCGGCGGGGTGATCATCATCGCGGCCGGCGAGATCGACCCCGACGACGGCTTGGGCACACGCCCGCTCGGTTTGGCATTGACCTTCGCCAGTTCGACGCGGCAGCGCACGCCGGCCGGGATCGCGCCGTTCGCGTTCGGCAACTCCAGGCGCACGCCGAAGGTGCCGCTGCCCGCGTCGAGGACGCGATCGACCACGATCACGCGCGCCTCGTGGCTGCCACCGACCGGGGCCTCGGGGCGCACGATGCCGACATCGCCCTTGGCCACTTGGCGCCAGGCCTCGAGCGGCAGGATCACCTCGACGTACAGCGTGCTGACTTCGGCGATCCGCAGAATCGGCTTCTTGCCGAGTTCCGAGATCTCGCCGGGATGAATCAGCCGCTCGATCACGACGCCCGAGACCGGGCTCACCAGCGAGCGCAAGCGTAGCTGCTCGGTGGCGCGCCGGTATTCCAGCTCGGCCAGGCGCTTGTTGTCGCGCGCCTCCTTCAGCTCGGCCTCGGCGAGGCGCCGCTCGGCCTCGGCCTCGTCGACATCCTGGCGGCTGACGAAATTCTGCTTCGACAGCTCGCTGCGGCGCGTGTGCTTGATCACCGCGAACTCGCTGCGCGCCGCGCGTGCCTCGATCGCGCTGAGCATCTCGGCGCGCGACCGGGCCAGGTCGGCGGTCGCGCGCTCGACGCCGGCTTCGAAGTCGACCAGCACGTCGCCGCGCTTGACGGTGTCGCCGCGGTCGACGCGCACGGCCGACACCAGCGCCTCGATCGAGCCCGAGATCGCGACCGTGCGGCGCGCCTCGAGCAAGCAGTCGAACTCGGACGCGGTGGCGAGCGGTGCCAAGCCCAGGGCCGCAACGGCGGCAGCGGCGATGCGCAGGCGCGGCGCGTGACGAAGAAAAGTCGATTGCGTGGACATCTCAGGTTCTCCTGCCGGCGAAAGACATCGTGCGGTCCTGCTGCCGGTCTTGCTTCAAGGTCATCATGCGGGCCGCGGTGTGCACCCGCTCGGCGCGGCGCTGCGCCCACCCGCGCAAGAGCGCCGCGACGTGCGCCGGCAGTTCACCGTCCGACCCGGCCCAGCGCGCCGCCCAGCGGGCCGCACGGGCGCCAAAGCGCGCGAACAGCTCGTCGTGCAGCCCGGCCAACGCCTCGCACGAGCCGGGGTCGCCCTGGCGCGCGCAGCGGCCGACCAGTTGCCGATCGATGCGACCCGACTCGTGGAACTCGGTGAGGATCACGTGCAGGCCGCCCGCCGCACGTACCGCGTCGTGCAGCAGGATGTCGGTGCCGCGGCCGGCCATGTTGGTGGCCACCGTCACGCGGCCGGGCTGGCCGGCCTGCGCGACGACCGCGGCTTCGTCGGCGTCCTGCTTCGCGTTCAGCACCACCGCGGCGATGCCGCCGGCACGCAGCCGCTCGGCCACGCGCTCGGACATCTGCACCGAGCGCGTGCCGATCAGCACCGCGCGGCCCGCGCCACGCAGCGCCGCACAGCGCTGCACCAGCGCCCGCCAGCGTTCGGTGTCGTTCGCAAACAGGTGCCAGCCTTCGGCCCGACGACGCACCGGCCGGTGCGTCGGGATGCTCGCCACGCGCAGGCCGTATACCGACCAGAGCTCGCCGGCCACCTCGCGCGCGGTGCCGGTCATGCCCGACAGGCGCGCGTAGCGGGTGAAGAAGCGCTGGTAGGTCATGCGCGCGATCGCATCGCGGTTGGGCGTCGGCGCGACCTGCTCCTTGACCTCGACCATCTGGTGCAGGCCGCCCTCCCAAGCACGGTCGGCGAGCACGCGGCCGGTGAACTCGTCGACGATTTGCACCTTGCCGTCGCGCACGATGTAGTCGCGGTCGCGCTCGAACAGGAACAGCGCGCTCAGCGCTTGGCACGCCAGGTGTTCGCGGGCGCGTTCGCTGCGCCAGATGCCGTGCTCGCCGACGGCCGCTGCGGCGAGCGCGTCGCGGCCGGCTTCGGTCAGCACGCAGCTGCGCGCGGTGCGGTCGAGCAGGAAGTGCGCATCGACTTGCAGCCTGCCCGCCAGCGCCAGTGCCTGGCCGTACAGCGCGACCGGCATGCGGTCGTGTTCGCTCGAAATCAGCAACGGGGTGCGCGCCTCGTCGATCAGCACGCTGTCGGCCTCGTCGACGATCGCGAATGCGAGCTCGCGCTGCACGCCGGGGCGCACATCGCTGCGGTCGAACGCGGCGCGCAGCGCGTCCTGTCGCGCCGAGCCGGCTTCCGGGCGCGCCAGGCGATCGCGCAGAAAGTCGAACACCAGGTCTTTGTTGGTGCAATAGGTGATGTCGCAGGCATAGGCGGCCTGACGCGCCGGCGGCGCTTGGCCGGCGACGACGGTGCCCACCGTGAGCCCGAGCGCGTTGAACATCGGTGCATGCACCTGTGCGTCGCGCGCCGCCAGGTAGTCGTTGACCGTGACGACATGCACCGGCCGCCCCGACAGCGCCACGCACACGGCCGCCAGTGCGGCCGTCAGCGACTTGCCTTCTCCGGTCGCCATTTCGGCGACCATGCCGCGCAGCAGCGCCCAAGCGCCCATCAGCTGCACCGGGTAGGCGTCCAGGCCGAGCGTGCGGCGGGCGGCCTCGCGCGCGAGCGCCAGCGCGTTCTGCGCGGGCGCCTCGGCCAGCCCGCCGCGGGTCAGCGTGCGGCGCGCGTTCGCGGCGGCGGCGCGCAGGTCGGCATCGGCCAGCGCCTCGAACGACGGTGCGAGGCGCTCCACTGCGACCGCGGCGGCCCGCAACTCGCGCAGCGGATTGCGCCAGCGCGTCGCGAGCTTGCCGTAGACCGTCGACAGCCACAGGTCCAGGCCCTGCGCCGCCTCGGCGGGCGCAGCGCCGACCCGTGCCAGCGGCAGCCGCAGTTCGGCGTTCGACAGCCCGTTCATTGGGCAACCTCCGTGCTGCGCACTGCGGTGCGAGCCCCAAGGGCCATGAGGGGCCCCTTCGTGGCCCAAGGCGGCCGGGCGGGGCTCATAGGTCGAAGCGCGACAAAAAGGCCTGACGCACCCGGCGCCAGAGCTGATGACCGAGCGGCTCGGGCTCGAACGCGAAACGCACCCACGCACGCGCGCCCAGCGGCGCCGCGACCGGAGCCTCATCGAGCGCAACGTCGAACTGGAACACCCGCTCCAGCGTCTTCAGCCCGTTCGGATCGCGCGGGTCGACCGCGTGCACGCCGCCGCCTTCGACCGCGAGCGCCTTGCTCGGCAGTTCATCGCGCGCGGCGGGCACCTCGCGCACCAAGTGCGCGGCCAGCACGCGGGCGCTGTCTGGCGCGAGCCGCACGGTGACCGAGCGCAGCCGGCCGCGCATCGACTCGATGTCGGCCTGACCGACGACGACCCGCACCAGCCGGTGCTCGGGCGCCCCGACCCAGCCGATCAGCTCACCCTTGCGCAGGTGGCGGCCGGGCAGATCGACCGCGCGCGGCAGGATCAGCGTGCCGGCCGCGCGGGTGCGCACGATCAACCCCTCGCGCTCGCTGTCGAGCCGATCCATCGCGGCCTGCTCGGCGGTGAGCGCCTGACGCGTGATCTCGGCCTGAACCCGGTCGGTGAACCACTGGCTCTTGAGGCGCGCGTCGAGTTCGTCCAGGCGGGCGGCCTGCGCTTCGGCCTGCGCCGCCAAGGCCGGGTCGCGTGCGCGCAGCACCACGTCGCCGGTGGAGGTGCCCTGCCCCGTCGTCATCGCGACCCGTTCGACGAACCCGGCCGATCGCGCGCGCACCTGCGCGTCGTCGGGCAACCAGACCACGCCTTCGTTGACGACGAGGTAGGGCGCCGGCACCACGAACAGCAGCAGCGCCGCGACGCCCGCGAGCACGAGCGTCGCGGCCACCGCAGGCCCACGCTGCCGCCGCAGCGCGTCCGACCCGGCCACGTGCCACAGGCCCTTGGCGATCGGCCACACGACGCTTTGCGCGACCGCCCACAGCGCCAGCGCGACCCCAATGATGAAGAACTTGGTCGCAACGAACAGCGCGATCGAGACCATCACCACCAGCCGATACACGGCCGACAGCGGTGCGTACAGCGCGAGCCAGACCGCCTCGCCGGGGACGGTGCGCATCGGCCGCGGCGACGGCGTGCGGAACAGCAACCGGTCGACCTGCTCGACCAGCCAGCGCTGCGAGCGCGTCGCCAGGTTCGGCATCTCGATCAGATCCGCCAGGATGTAGTAGCCGTCGTAGCGCAGCAGCGGGTTGATGTTGAACACCACTGTCGACATCCCGGCGATCAGCAGCACGTTGAAGCACACCGCGCGCAGCAGGCCGGGCTCAAGCTGCACCCAGGCGAACATCGCGACCGCCGCGAGCGCCGTTTCGACCAGCATGCCGGCGGCGCCGATGCCGGCGCGCGCCCACTTGCTGCGCAGGCCGTTCGCCGCCGTGCTGTCGACGTACGGGATCGGCATGAAAACCATGAACATGATGCCCATCTCGTGCACCTCGCCGCCGCGCGCCTTGGTCGCCCAGGCATGGCCGAGTTCGTGCAGCAGCTTGACGACCGGAAACACCGACCACAGCAGCACCAGGTTGCCGGTGGCGAGCACGCGGTCCGACAGGTTCTCGGTCAGCGCCGACCAGTGGACGCCAACCAGCAGCAGTGCCGGAAACACCAGCACCGCCCACAGCAGCAGACCCGGCCAGCCGAACAGGCGGCCGATGCTGGGCAGCGTCGCCTCGAGGAAGCGGTCCGGATCCCACAGCGGCAGGCGCAGGAACAGCGGGTTGCGCAGCTGCATCCAGCGGCGCTGCGACGAGGTGCGGTTGAAGCGCTCGAACAACTCGACCGAGTCGGGCGGCACGTCACACTCGATCACGTCGGCGGCGTGCAGCTGACCGAGCAGCTGGATCAGCTCGTCCTGCGTCGGCGCATCGTCGCCGAGCCGCTCCAGTGCGGTGTTCCAGATCTGATCGAGCGTGCGCCGGCCGTCCATCTGCCCGAGCAGGAAGTAAGTCTGCGGCGTGAAGCGGTGGACGCGGTTCGCGGTCGTGTCGCTCAGCACGTACCACGCCTCCCCGCGGTAGCGGTGGCGCGAGATGCTCGCCTTCGGCGACAGGCGCGGCGCCAGCGCGGCGACGCGGTACCACGAGCTGCTGTAGAAATCGCTGCCCATGCGTCGCCTCGGCTCGCAACCGGATCAGGGCAGCCAGCGCCACAGCGCCAAGCGCACCCACTCGACCAGCGAGTGCGTCCACACCCACAGCACCTGGCGCTCGCCGACCTCGACCTTGCCGACGCCTTCCATGCCCGGCCGCAGGGCCGGCGCAGCCTGCGTGAGCGCGGCCTCGACGCGGAAGTGATTGATGCCCTCGCGCTGCTCGGCCACCGCGGTCACGCTGCTGACCGTGAAGTCCATCGGCTGCGCCGACAGGCCGTTGAGCACGAGCTGGCCGCGCTGGCCGATCTGCAGCTGGCCGATGTCGCGCTCGTCGACCTGCAGGATCACACGGTAGGCATCGAGCGGCGCGATCTCGAACAGCGTGTCGCCGGTCTGCACCGGCGACCCGAGCTTCTGCGACAGATCGCCCGAGACCACCAGCCCGGCGATCGGTGCAGTGATTTGAGTGCGTGCCAGCTTGGCCTCGATCAGGTCGAGCTGGGCGCGGGCCTGGCGCGTCTGCGCCTCCAGCACCGCGGATGCCGCGCGATCGTGCTTGGCCATCGCATCGCGGTGCTTCTGCGTCGCCTGGTCGAACTCGCCCTGCCAGCGGCTCTGCTCGAGCCGCAGGTCGCGGTCGTCGAGCACCGCCAGCACCTCGCCCGCCTGCACCTGCTGGCCGGCGCGCACGTCCGCGTGCGCGACGAAACCCTCGTACGGCGCGACCGCCGCGCGCTGCACGATGCCCTCGATCACCGACTTGGCGGTGACGCGGTAGTCCTGCGTCAGCACGGCCATCAGCAGGACCGCGAGGGCGGCAGCGCCGGCACCGAGCTTCCAGGTCGCGTGGCCGCGCCGGGTCAGCCGGTCGCGCAGCGTCGCGAGCGCGCGCGGCGCGCGGCCGGCGAGCCAGTGAGCCAGCGTGAGCTTGTCCTCGAGCAACGGGCCGACGACCAGCGCGACCGCCTCGAGCGTGCGTTCGTCGTCGGCCTCGAACGGCCGGCCGTCGTCGCGCTCGACGGTGATCGCGCCGACGAGCGCGTCGCGGCCCGGCACGACGACGGTGCAGACGCTGCGGCCGCTGGCTTTGCGCGACCACTCCTCGTGCGCGACGCCGACCCGGAACGGCGCGCCATCGCGCACCGGCCAGCGCACAGTCGCGCCCTGGTCGTGCGCCTCCTCCATCAGGTTCTCGATCGCGGCCACGTCTTGCGAGCGGCGGTCGAACCACGCGGTGCGCGACAACGCCTCGACCTGCGCGCGGCCGTGGCGCACGACGCCCGCCATCACGCGCGCCGCACCGACCGCATCGACCAGCCCGTTGGCGAGCGCGAGCAGCGCTTCCTTGGCAGTGGCAGCCTCGCCGGCGAGCACGAGCATGTCGATGACGACGCGGCTGCGCGCGATCTCGGTGTCGGCCTCGCGCGCCGCCAACACGCGAGCCCGGCTGTCGAGCCAGCCCGCGCCCCAGTGCAGACGCTGCATCGCCGGCTGCAACTGGGCCTCGGCGACCAGCCGCAACTCGACGACCGCGACGCCACAGGCTCGCTCGTCGACGACGAGCGGATAGGCCAGCAGGTAGCGACCGGTCGGGCCGGCCGCGTCCGCGATCGCCATCGGCTCGGCCAAACCGCGGCGCTCGGCCAGTGACTTCTGCGCGATCGCGCCGAGGTGAGTGACGTCGCGCTGCAGGTTCGGCCAGACCGCGACCGGCGCGAAGCTGGCGTCCGCCTGGCGCCAGATCACGACGCCGGCCTGCGCGCCGTCGAGCGACGCGCACTGCAGCGCCAGCCACGCCTGGCAGAACGGCGCGAGCTCGTCAGCGCCGGCGAAGCGCGACCAGAGCGCTTGCGTGGCGCTCAGCGCGCCGCCGGCTTCGGAGCTGTGCACATACATCGCGAAGGGGGCACGCTCAGCTCAGCACGCCGTAGCGGCTCTCGTACTCGGTGAGCAGCTTCGAGAGCATGCCTTGCAGGCGCTTGGCCGCGAACGGACTGAGGATGATGCGGTGCAGCAGCTCGACGTCCATCTCCTTCTGCCCGAGGTCCCAGCTCTGGTTGATGCCGAAATGCAGCACGACTTCTTCGCGCGTGCTGTTGACGTTGGCGACGTTGCAATACGAACTCTTCAGCTGGCTGGTGTCGATCTTGACCTGCGCCTTCTTCGCGGCGTTCAGGTCCTTCACTTCAGGGGCCTTCGTCTCGTCGGTCATGGGTACTTCCTCTTTCGCGGGGTGAACAACTCAGATCGTGAAGCGCAACGCGGCGTTCGGATTGCGGGCCATTTTGCCGAGGTTGACGACGAAGTCTTCCTGCCAGACGGGGGACTTGTCCGCATCGTCCTGCGTGGTGTCGCGGTTTGTCGCCGCGACGACATCGACCAGCGCGATTTGCTGCGACCAGTCGATCGTCGGTTCGGTCACCGCCAGCGAACTGCTCTGGCGCGGCGCCGCGGTCGGCTCGCTGCTGACGGCGAGCGGCGCGAGTGCCTCGGGCGAATCGTCCGATGCCACGCTCTTCACGGTCGCGGTCGTGCCGATCTCGGTGTCGCTCGCCACCTTGAAGCTGGTGACCGTGGCGCCGCCGTCGATCGCCTGCTGCTGAGGGACTGCGGTGGCAGTGGCGGTCGACGTCGATGTCAGCGCCGTGCCGGCGAACTTCGGATCGTCGCTCTGGATCGTGAACTGGTTGAACGACGACGTGCCGCCGTGTGTGAAGGTGCCGACGCCGCCGTCGACCACCGGCGCGTTGTAGATCCGACTCAGAACCGCCAAGCCGTTGAGCGATACGCTCGCGGTCGTGCCCTTCAGCGTGACGCTCAGGGTCTGGTCGCCGGCGCCGATGGTGCGGGACACCGCGGCATCGGTGACCCAGCCGCGCTGCGCCGTGTAGTGCCCGATCAGCACCTGATTGGTCGCCTTCGAGACCGCCGCCCACTTGAAGTCGGTCGGCGAGTACACGTCGAACACCACGCCGCCGCTGACGGTGGTCGTGAAGACCGCGTCGACCTTCAGCAGCGACGAGGTGCTCGCCGCGATGTCGTTGGCGGCCACCGCGAAGCTGGCGCCGGCCGCCGGCGCGCCGTCGTAACGCCCGCCCGCGAACGACCAGTTGCCGCTGTAACGTGTCAGCAGAGTCGAGCTGCCGGTGTCGAACGTGTCGATCGCGGTCAGCGTGATCTTCGGTGGAATCTGCTGCACCACCACGTTGTCGATCCGCGCCTTGGCGTTGTCGGCGCCCAAGCCGTACATGCCGGCGTTGATGTTGTAGGCGAAGCCATCGGCGTCGCGGCGCGGCTGGAACGCGTACGACACCGACTGCACACCGTTGACCACCATCTGCACCGCGGTGCCGTTGACCGCCAGCAGGACCGAGTAGTCTTGGCCGGCCTTTAGCGCCATGTTCGCGCTGGCGAGCACCTGAAAGCCCCAGCTGGCGCGCTGCCCGATCTGGATCTTGTTGGTCGAGATGTCGATGCCGGCGAACTTGAAATCGGTCGGGCTGTGGTAGTCGAAGATCACGTAGGCATTGGCCTTGAAGCCGCCAACCGGCTTGACCGCGTTGATGATCGCGGTGATCTCGAAGTAGCTCGGCACCGTGACGTCCGAGTCGAACAGACTGATCGCGTCCTTGTTGGTCGACGTCGCCAACGGCGCCACTTCGTAACGCTCGCCGGCGACCGACCAAGTGCCCGACTCGGCAACGAAGCCCTGCGCGGTGTTGCCGGTGAAGTCGGCCGAGCGCAGCACGTCGCGCTTGCCGCCCGGGATGTTGCCGGCCTGCGGATCGGCCGGCGCGCCGGTCTGGTCGCCCCAGGCGAAGTCCTTCTGCAGCACCAGACCGAGCTCGGCCCGGGGCTCGCCGTTGCGGGTGTCGGCCGAGGACGCCAGCCGCGTCGGATCGGCGCCATCGGCCTTGGCCTGCGCATACAGGAACTCGGGCAGGAACGGCTGCAGCGTGCGGCTCACGCTGGCTTGGCCGAACGGCGCGTACGGGACCAAATAGCTGTTGTACTCGCCGACCCAGTCGATCAGCCGGTCGCCGCCGGTGTTGCCGATCAGGATGTCGCGACCGGCGCCGCCATAAGCCCGGTCCTCGTAGTACGGGTGGGTGTCGGGCGACTCGTTGTCGAACAGGCCCGCGACATCGGCGGTGTTGGTGTCGAGGTTGTCGTCGACCTGCAGCATGTCGTTGCCCCAGCCGCCGTAGACATGGTCCTGACCGGTGCCACCGACGATCCAGTCGTTGCCGAGGTCGCCGAAGATCGCGTCGGCGCCGTCGTCGTTGACTGCGGCGTAGCTCTCGGTCTGCTGGCCGGTCGCCTTCGGCAGGTTGCCGGCGGCACGGAAGACGCCGTCCGCCTTCTCGAAGTTGAGCAGGAACGCCTTGCCGGTCAGACCGGTGTCGTCCTTGTTCAGCAAGCCGTTGTCGTTCAACAGGATCTTGCGCCGCGGATCGTACTCGTCGTAGAGCCTGAACTCGCCGGCACGGAAGCGGTTGTTCAGGTGCTGTCCATCGGTGTCTTCGGGGTTGAAGGCCAGCACGTTGCCCGGGTTTTGGTGGGTTGGGTTGACGACCAGCGCATTCGCGATGCCGACCGCGGAATAACCGAGATCGAACACGCCGACCTCGGTGCCGGCGAGGTCGTAGACCGGCACGAACGCGGCCGTCAGCGCCTCGGCGCCCGAGATCGCGTCGTCGCCCGAACCGCCGTGCAGGAAGTCGCTGCCGAGACCACCGAAGATGATGTCGTCGGCGAACGGCGTGTTGCCGGCGTTGTCGGCGAACTCGTCGTCTTGGCCGATCCAGCCGCGGTCGTAGCTGAATGGCACCAGGTCGACCGTTTTCTTCAGTTCGTTGACCCGATTGATCGTCGCGGTCTGCAGCGAGCCCGGGGTGCTGATCAACTCGTCGACGACATTGCCATTCGAGTACCTCGTGTCGGGGTCGGACGCCAGCAGCTTCTCGACCGCATAGAGCGCCTCGCCGAAGACGCTGCTGTTGCGACTGGTGAAGATCAGCCCGTCGTCGCCGAGCACACCGTCCTGGCCGGTGCCGCCCGAAATCCAGTCGTTGCCGTAGCCGCCGATCACGTCGTCGTCCTGGCCGTCGCCGAACAGCACGTCGCTGCCGGTCATGCCGAAGATGATGTCGTCGCCCGACTCGCCGTGGATCAGGTCGGCCGCGCCATTGTCGGCCGGGCCGCCCACTGGCTGGCGCGCGCCGTCGACGTTGTAGAAGTCGGTCGTGTCCGTGCTGTAGTCGGCGCCGCCCAGCGTGTAGTCGAGTTGCTGCATCGCGCGCGGGACGATGCGCAGCGGTGTCGCCGAGGTGTCGTAGTTGTCGTAGTTGAACGTGAGGAACTTGTCCTTCGCGTCGAGCGCGTTGGTGCCGCTCGCGCCGCCCACCACGAGCCGGAACACGTTGGCGTTGTCGCCCATCATGTAGTCGGCGTCGCGCGCGTGGCCGGTTGCGATGGTCTCGATGTAGTTCTTGCTGCCGTCGGCCTTGGCGACGGTGTTCAAGACCGCATCGCCGAGGTCGTTGCGTGCGGTGTCGATGCCGGCACCGCCGAACATCGTGTCAGCGTCGTCGGGGCGCTCGATCTCGGCATCCAGCCCGAACAGCGCCGAGCTGCCGCCGATCATGTCGTCTTGGCCGAGGCCGCCGTACATCAGGTCGCGGCCGCCGTTGCCTTCCATGTAGTCGTCGCCGTCGCTGGCCTGCTCCGGCACATTGAAGAACAGCATCTGCGCGGTCGGACCGGCGGTGTCGGTCACCTCGATGCGCCGGGTGATCGACACCGGGTTGGCATCGTCCGCGCCGATCCAGCCATCGCCCTGCATCAGGTCGTCGCCGAGCTGACCGAACATCGTGTCGTTGCCGGCGCCGCCGGCCATCACGTCCTGGCCGAAGCGGCCCTGCGGATCGGACTGAACGGTGTCGGAGTGGTCGAGCAGTTCGATGTCGCGACCAACGCTGTCGTCGGGATCGCTCTGCATCGCAGCACCGATGTTGGCGACGATCGCCGACTCGGTGGCGCTGTAGATCGGCGTGTCGGTCGTCAGGCCGTCGCCGTTGATGTCAACCAGCGCCCGGAAGCGCGGGCTCAGGTCGTCGCCACGGCGCCAGATGACGGCGTTGTCGCCGGCCATCGCATCGGTACCGGCCTCGCCGTCCATCAGGTCGTTCATCAGGTTGTCGGGTGTCATCAGCTGCGCGCTGATCACGCCCGCCGGCGGCAGCTCGTCGACGCCGCCGGCCACGTTGTGGCCACCGATCATGTCGTCGTCACCGCCGCCGCCCCACATGCGGTCGTCGCCCTGCTGGCCGAGCAGCACGTCGTGACCCTCGTCGCCGAAGATCCGGTCACCCTGGCCGAATGCGGCGGCGCCGGTGTCGATCGCGAAGAAGTTGCGGGAGTTGAACCCGGTCAGCGCACTGAACTGCGCGTACAGCCGGCCGTGGTCGCCGAACAGGATGTCGTTGTTGCCGACCGCGCCGTTGGCCGGCGCGTTCTCGGCGCCACCGTTCTCGCCGCGGATCAGGTCGGAGTCGGTGCCGCCGAAGACGATGTCGCTGCCGTTGTCGCCGTACATCTCGTCGCGGCCGCCCGGATCGCCGGCGACCCGGATCGTCGTCGTGATCAGGTCGATCGTGTCGAGGTCGGCGTCGCCGCTGCCGTTGACCGCTGCGTTCAGCAGCGGGTTGTTGACCGCCAGGTTGGCGGTCGCCAGCACGGTGGCCTCGTCGTCGAACGGCGCGCGCCATTCGACCCGGCCGCTGTCGCCGAGCATGATGTCGTTGCCGTCGAGCAGGTTGGTCGCAGCCGTCACGACGGCGAGGTCGCCGTACATGAAATCGCCGAGCACGCCGCCGAGCATGATGTCGCCGCCGGCGTTGCCGGACATCGTGTCGATGCCGCCAGTCGTCGTCGCGGTATCGGTCGTGACCACCGTGGTCACGGCTCCGCCGAGGAAGGTGAAGCGGTCGGAGCCGCTGACAGGCACCACGAGGTCGGCGGTGGTCGCGATGAACAGCACGTCGCCGTTGTCGCCGAGCATGATGTCGCGGCCGTCGGCGCCGGCCGCGGCACCGGTGGCGGCGTCGCCGAACATCAGGTCCCCGGCGGTGCCGCCGAGCGCGATGTCGCCGCCCTTGTTGCCGGAGATGCGGTCGACACCGCCGTAGCCGTCGACCTCGCTGTGCACGATGTCCAGCGTCAGCCGGTCGGTGTCGAGCAGGTAGGTGAAGTCGATCGAGCCGTTGTCGCCGACCAGGATGTCGTCGCCGTCGGCCTCGACGCTGGCGCCGACCGCTTGGTCGCCGAACAGCAGGTCGTGGTCGTCGCCGTCGGCGATGCCGTCGTCGTTGACACCGCCGAAGAGGATGTCGCCGCCGCCATGGCCCTCGATCGTGTCGTCGCCACCGGTGTAGGTGAACAGCGTGCCCGAGCTGCCGTCGCCGTCGGTCGTGACGATCAGGTCGATCGCGGTACCGTTGGGCGGCATCGCGCCGATCCGGACCAGCAAGGCCCCCACGCCACCCACCAGCTCGATCCGCCCGTTGTCGCCGAGCATCACGTCGAGGCCGTCGTTGCCCTTCAGGATGTCGCCCGCGGTCCCGCCGATGATCACGTCGTCACCGGCGTTGCCGCTGACGATGTCGACGCCGCCGACACCGTCGGTGAACGACTCGATCAGGTCGAGCGTGTCCAGATCGCCGTCGAGGTCGAAGCGGATCTGGCCTTGGTCACCGACCAGCACGTCCTGGCCGGCGTCGCCGTCGATGATGTCCGAGCTGCTGTTGAGCCCGCCGAACACCACGTCGTTGCCGGCGTTGCCGCGGATCTCGTCGGACTTGCCGGAGTCGCCCGCCACGTAGGTGGTGTTGATGCGGGTGATGCGGTTCGCCACTTCGGTCGGATCGAAGCGGATCTCGCCGTTGTCGCCGAGGATGATGTCGTTGTCCGGCACGCTGGCGAGCGGGTCGCGCCCGGCCGCCTGCTGGAAGCCGTCGATGATGTCGCGCTCGCCACCGCCGAAGATGTAGTCGCCGGCGTCGTTGCCCGCGATCCGGTCGCGCCCGTCGCCGGCATCGGAGATCGCCGCGGCATACGCCATGCGCCGCCCGAGGAGTTCGATGCGCCCGCCGTCGCCGATCAGCGTGTCCTGACCGCTCGGGCGCGGGCCTGCCGGTGTGGTCGCCGGGTCGAAGTCGCCGAAGATCGTGTCGAACGAGGTGTCGGCCGACGGGCCGCTGCCGCCGCCGAAGACGATGTCGTCGCCGTCACCGCCGCTGATCGTGTCGCTGCCGTCGCTGGCGATCGGTTGGGTCACGATCAGGTCCATCGAGGTGCCGATGGCATCGTGGCCGGCGTACGTGTAGTCGACGGCGCCGTCGCCGATCAGCCGGTTGCCGGCGGCGTCGTGACGCAGCCGCGAACCGAGGTGATCGACCGGGTTGGCGCCCACGTCGGCATCCGGGAAGCCGAAGTACACGACCAGCCCGTCGTCGCCGAACACGATGTCGGCACCGTCGCCGGCATCGATGGTGTCGTCGCCGGCGCCGCCGAAGACGATGTCGCCGCCGGCCTCGCCGGTGATGATGTCGTTGCCGATGTCGCCGAACAGGATGTCGGCACCGCGCTGGCCGAGGATCGTGTCGGCGCCGTCGTTGCCGCGGATCAGGTCGTTCCCGGCCTCGCCTTCGAGGCGGTCGTCGCCGTCGACCTCCGCATCGCCGGTGTCTCCGGCCTGGCCGAAGTCGGCGTCGCCGTACGGGTCACGCCCACCGAAGATCACATCGTCGTTCTCGCCACCGTACACGGTGTCGGCGCCGCCGCCGCCGTAGCCGACGTCGAAGCCGACGCCGAGCTCGATCTCGTCGTTGCCGTCGCCGCCGTCGACGAAGTCGTCGCCCGCGCCGGCGATGATGAAGTCACGGCCGCCGTTGCCGAAGATCGTGTCCTTGCCGCCGGCGCCGAGCACCGAGACGTCAAGCCGGCCGTTGATGCGCGGCAGGATGTCGGCCAGCGAATCCGTATCGGGGTCGCCGAGCAGCACGATGCTGCCGCCATCGCCGAAGATCAGGTCCGGGCTGTCGCCGGCGTCGACATCGTCGTCGCCCTTGATCACGTCGTTGCCGCCGCCGCCGAAGACGATATCTTCGCCGTCGCCGCCGTTGATCTTGTCGTCGCCGTCCTTCTCACCGACGAAGCTGCGGAACTTGCTGCCACTGATCACGCCGGTGTCGCCGAAGATGCGGTCGCGGCCGGCCATGCCGTCGATCGTGTCGTTGCCTTCGCCGCCGAAGATCAGGTCGATGAGCAACCCGCCGGTCAGCTTGTCGTTGCCGGTGTCGCCGCGCATCGAGCCGCCGGCCTGGGTGCCGAAGATCTCGTCGTCGCCGATCCCGCCTTCGATCTCGTAGGCGATGTTGTGCGTCACGAGTTGCAGGTCGATCAGGTCGTTGCCGGCGCCGCCGTAGCCGACGATCAGCTTGTTCGCGCCAATCTTGTAGGTCTGCGCGTCGCTCTTCGCGATGCCCATGCCCCAAACGCGCACCTCGCTGTCGGACACGCTCTCGACATAGATTTCCTCGTCGATGTCGCGGGTGTCGCCGTTCAGGCGCTGCTGGGCGTTCGGACCGATGTTCAGCAGCAGCGAGCCATCGTTGCGCTCGGTCGCCAGGAAGGGCTCGCGCTCGAACGGCACCGAGAACTCGACCAGCGTGATCGGCGGCGTGATCTCGAAGGTCTTCTTGATGAAGAGCGCTTCGATGAACGCGCGCAGTTGCGCCGACACATCACCGAACACGTCGAAGATCGCCAGCGGCGCGAGCGCCGGTGTGCCGTAGTTGAACTCGTAGAGGAAGTTGCCGAGCAGCTCGTCGACCCGCACCTTGCCGTCGCCGTCCGGGTCGTAGAGGTCGAAATTGACGGTCAGGATGATGCCGCCCTCGACGCCGGCGCTCGCGACGCCGAGGTTGATCTCGGCGCCGGCGAAGATCTCGCCCTTCAGGATCAGCTCGGGCACGTCGGTGCCGGTGCCGCCAGGGCCGTCAGTGTCGTTGACGTACAGGCCGCCGAGCAGGTCGAGCGGGTTGCTGAAGCCGCCATCGGCGAACTCGCGCACGCCGGCCGTGTCGTAGCCGAAGGCGAGGTCGATGGTCAGGCCGGCGCTGCCGCTGATGCGGGCGAACAGCGGGCCCCAGATCGGGAATTTCTGGACGTAGGTGAACTCCATGCCGAACGGCGCGAGGTCGTACTCGACCAAGGGGATGTCTTTGCCCATCAGCAGGCCGAAGGCCAGCGCCGGGTTGTCGAACAGCGGGAACGAGAAGCCCGACGAGACCGCCTCGCCGCCGCCGGCCAAGCTGCCGACCAGTTCCTTGGTCTTGGCCTTGCTCGCGTCGCCGCCGGTGTCGGCAGCGCCCAGCAGCGTCGCGAAGTCATCCAGCGCGCCGACCGTGCTGCCCAGGAAGCCGCTCAGGTTGGCTTTGTCGAACTTGGAATCGCCGGCGACGTTGTAGCCCGCCGTCATCAGCGTGGCGCCGCTGAGGTAATCGCCGGCGGCGCCCTTGTCGAGCAGCACGAAGTCGCCGATCGGCAGCAGCAGCGAGCCGAACTGGCTGGCGTCGGCAATGCGGTTGACGAAGCTGATGATGTCGGCGATCGCGTAAATCATCGCCGGCTCGACATAGCCGGTCATGCCGGCGATGTCGACCAGCGTGACCGGCTGGCCGGCCAGGTCGGACAGCACCGGGATCGGCGCGGTGATCACATCGATGATCGGCTGCAGCGGCTCGGTGACCTCGGCGACCTTCTCGACGAAAGGACCGAGGAAGTCGTTGATGAACGAGCCCATGTCGAGCCCGACATCGCGGAAACCGACGAACTGCAGGCTCTCGCCGAAGTCGAAATCGTTGCCCAGCACGTCGATCGCTTCCCAGTCGAGCACGAAACGACCCTCGAGCTTGGGCAGCACCGCGGCGATCGACGCCGGCACGATGCTTTCGCTGAATTCGGCCGTGATCTTCAGGTTGACCTCGGCCTCGGCGCTGATCTCCACGACGGCGTCGATCGAGCCGAGTTCGGAGAACGAGAGCTTCGAGTCGGCACCGTCGGCGCTGTTGCGCAGATCGACGCTGAACGAGCCGGTCAGGTGCGTGCCGTCGCCTTCCAGGTCGCCCTGCGGGTCGAGCGTGGAGTTCTCCATCGTCAGCTGCAGGAAGCCCAGCTCGCCCTTCAGGCCGGTGTTTGCCTGCAGGGCAACATCTAGCGTCAGCGACAGCTCGGCATCGTCGGTGGCGCCGGTGGCGCGCTGGTCGCCGATCCAGATGTAGGCGCCGTCCTCCAGGCTCAGACCGAGGCCGAGCGCCAAGTCCCAGTCCAGCGTCACGTCCAGGCCGCCGTAGATGTCGAACGACAAACCCGGAATGCCCAAGTCGAAGTCGAGCGGGATCGTCGGATCGGCGCTGCCGCCGAGCCGGAACAGCCAGCGGTAGTCGTTTTGCGCCTCGGCATCCGGATTGAGCTGGATGTCGGCCTGCAACGGCGTGCCGTTGCCGCCGGCGTAGGGGCGCAACAGGCCGATGCCCTGGATGTCGCCGGGCAGGCCGATGATGTCCTCGACGTTCACCATGACGCCGTCGATCTCGACCTGGCCCTGCGCGGTGCCGTCGGCCAGCAGCTCGTACAGCAGCGCCTGGACAATCTGTTCGCCGAGTTGCGGTGCCTGTTCGACGAACTGGCGGATCGGCCCGAGCACGTCGCGCCGCAGGTCCTCGATGAAGTCGGCGCCGCCCTGGAGCTGGTCGCCGATGAACGGCAGTTCGATGCCGAAGACCTCGCCTTCCATGATGTCCTGCAGGCCCTGCAGGAAGAAATCGAGCGAGTCGAGCATCAGCGGGATGCTGTCGAACGGATTGAGTGCGGTCAGGTCGATGTTGCTGAAGTCCGGCAGCGTCAGCACATCGGTGAGATTCGGGATCGACAGGCCGTCGTTCGCGTTCAGCGTGATCGCGTTGGCACCCGACATGTCGAGTCCGATGTCGCCCAGGTAGCTGGAGTCGTCGGGGAAGTACACCGGCAGCGTCGCCTTGACGATGCCCGTCAGCTCGGGCGACGGCAGGTTGGCGACAAAGTCGCCGAGCAGCACGCGCGAGTTGTCGGCGGCGCCGTCGTCGTCCTGCCAAGCGAAGTCGAGCGCCAGTTGCAGGTTGCCGTCCTTGACGTACACGCCCATCGGCCCGATCGCGGCATTGAACGACAGGTTGTTGGCGTTCGCGCCGAGATGCCCGAGGACGCCGGTGGCGTCGTTGTAGACGTAGACCTTGGTCGGGTCGTTGAGGTCGACGCCAAACTTCAGGCGCGCATCCAGATAGCCGTTGGTCGCGAGGCCGGCGCCGCCTTGCAGGTCGATCGGCAGCGTCTGGCCGAGGAACTCGACGTCGCCCAGATCGAAGTCGACCTTCATGCCCTTGCTGAAGCCAACCGGCAGCCGCAGGTCGAAGACCAGGATGTCGTTGGCCCCGACCGTGGTCGAATCGAGCGCGAAGCGCACCAGCTTGGTCGGGTTGGGGATGCCCAGCGTCGTGAAGAACGCGTTCAAGTCGGCCGGCAACGCGAGATCGGGCAGGCCGAAGGCTTCGAGGATCTGCTGCTCGAGCTTCTGCAGCCCGCCGCTCGGGTCGTCTTCCATCGCATCGACCGCGGCGGCGAACTTGTCGGCGACGTCGATCAGGTCGTTGACGCTCAGGCCCAAGCCGGGAATCTCCTCGTCGAGGAAGTCGAACGCCTCGAAGCCCTTCAGGAAGTCGGCGATGCCCTGCAGCGCCGCGACCACCTGCTTGAAGGTGATGCCGTCGAAGTTGGCCAGATCGCCGAGCGCGTCGAGCCCGGTCACGGTGATCGCCGGGACGACCAGCCGGTAGTCGACCGCGCCGTTGGGCAGCGCGGCGCTTGGCGGCGTCACGATCTTCTCGAGCGTGATCGCGTCGGAGATGCCGTCGTCGTCGGCGTCCTCGAAGGCCAAGCCGAGCTTCGGCGTGGCGCCGCCGAGGCTGCTGATCACATCGGTGATCGCCGGCGTGACGGCGATGTTGAAGTTCAGGTTTGAGGTGACCGTGAGTTGCGGCACGCTGACGAGTTCGTCCAGGTCGTCGACGCTGCCGAGCGCATCGAACAGGTCGGCCAATGTGCGCTTGTTGTTCGCCGCGTCGAACAGGCCGATCGTGACGGTGCCGTCGAACAGCACCTGGTTCGCATCGGTCGACAGCGTGATGCCGACGAAGCCCAATGTCGCTTCGGCGGTCACGGCATCGGCCACGACCTGGAGCGTGGCGGTCAGGCCGGCGTCGTCGAGGTAGACGCGGTCGAGCAGATCGATGGTCGCGATGCGCGCGCCCTCGATCAGCCCGTCGCGCACGCCGACGGTGGCTGGCGCCTCGCCCAGGTTCAGGTTGCTGGTGTCCTTGCCGAGCAGGCCGAGCTGGATCGCCGCCGGCGAGCCGTTCAGCGCCTGCACCCGCAGTTCGCCCGAGCCCAACGGATCGGCTTCGTCCAAGCGCAGGCTGGTGCCGTCGGCACCGACATAGATCTTGATCTTGTTGACGCCGAACGCGGTGTCCAGCTGGCTCTGGATGCCGGCGAGCAAGGCGCCCAGGTTGCCGGCCAGCTTGTTGTTCGCGTCGACGGTGACCCCGGCGATCGCGGCGTTGTCCAGCCGGATGCGAGCCTCTCCCCCGGACGACGAGATCACCATCAGGTCGCCATGGTTCGCGGCCTGCACCTGCGTGCCGGCGAGCGCCTTGACCAGCTTCAGTTCGGTCGCGGCCGAATTGGTGCCGACGGCAGACACGCCGAACGTGTTGACCAGCGCGATCGGATCGGCGAGCGTGCCGAGGTACTGGTTGCCGATCAGGTTGGTACCGGTCGCGGCGGTGCGCAGACCGATCACCAGCTGGCCGGCCTGCACGGTCGCGATCAGCGGATTGCTCTTGACGCCACCGAAGGCGGTGTTCAGCGCGCCGTTCAGCGCGCCAGCCAGATCGTAGACCGAACGCATCTGGATCGTGTCGATCGCCGCGAGCGTGATCGGGCGGTCCACGCCGTTGACCGTGAGCGTGAACGCCGCGTCGCTGCTGACGCCGTACGACACCGGCGCCAGGCGCGTCGCGGTGATCGCCAGATCGGGCACGGCGGGTGCTGCATTGAACGTGGTGTCGCCGTTGCGCAGGCCGAGGGCGGCCGCTTGGGCATCGCTGGCGAAGCCGGCGATCGTGATCGCGGCGACGTTCTGGTCGAGCGCGGTGAAACCAACCCGGCCGGCCAAGTTCAGCGCAACGATCTTCCCGTCGAGCGCCGAGCCGTCGATCTTGTCGTTGATCAACCTGACGAGATCATCCACCGAGACGTTCTGCGCCGCGTCCGCCGTCGCCAGCGACAGCAGCGTGCCGTTGATCGTGAAGTTGACCGCGACGCCGAGCCGGCCGAACGGGTCGAGCGGCGAGGCGCCGGCGCGCAGCGAGACGCCCGCGACCAGCCCATCGGGCTGGTCGCCTGCGGCGACGCTGGCGTTGGTCAGCGTGGCCTGATAGGCGGTCAGACTGAGACCGATGCTGGCGTTCGCGCCCGAGATCGGCGTCAGTTTGAAGCCGATGATGTTCGAGGCGACGGCGCTGATGACCAGCACCCCGCCCGACTGGCTGGCCAGCAGTTGGTTGGCGCCGAGCGCGGTGGCGAGCGCGGCATTTAGGTCGGTGATCAGACTGTCGATTGCGACGTTGCCATCGGTCGCGGCGGCCGCCAGCGTGACGTCGACGTCCTGCGCCGGCGCGCCGTTGCGCGCGATCTTGAGGTTGAACACCAGGTCCGGTCCGCTCGGGTCGGGCGTGGCGATGCCGATCGGCGCCACCAGCGAGACAGTGGCGGCGCGCGCCGGCTGGAAGCCGAGTTCGTCGCGTGTGACTGCGTTGGCGCTGTCGATCTGGAAGCCGACGACGGCTCCGGAGATCGCCCGCAGCACCAAGCGCGCCGAGGTCTGATCGGTGTTCGCGGCCTCGTTGGCGGCGGTGATGAAGGTGCTGAGCGCCGGGCTGGCGGCGTTGACCTTGACCGCCGAGCCGATCGCGGTGACGAGGTCCGCCTTGAGCTGTGCGACCGTCTTGTTGTCGAGCGTCAGACCTTGGTTCAGCGTGACGGTGTAGCTGTGCGAGGTTGCCGGGCCGGTGAACACCGTGACGGTGAACTCGGCATTGCCGCTGAGCCGGCCAATGATCGGGTCGATGGCGCCGAGGCTGGTGACGGCCAGGTTGTCGTTGACCTTGATGCCCTGGCCGCTGTTGAGGTCGTCCAGCAGGTTCGAGCTGTTGGTCAGCGCGGCGACCGCGTTGCCGAGCTTGATGCCGAGCGTGAAGCCGAATTCCCCTTCGGCGGTGATCTTCAGCTTGCCGCTGGTCTCGAAGTTCGCCAGCGGCGCCAGATCGTCGAACTGGAAGTCGAGCGGCACGCTCACCGGCGTGTCGACCCCACCGACCTGCGGCAACAGGTTCTCCTTGATCTCCAGCCGCACGACGAAGTCCTGCTTGTCGAACCCGTCCTCGGTGTACTGCAACACGCTGGCATCGATCTGCGCCAGCGCGGCGGCCTCGGTGGCCATCAGCCCGAGCTCGTGCAGCACTTTCGCCAACGTGATCTCGAGCTGCTGCGCGGTCGCGAAGCGGGCGATCAGCTGCTGTTGCCCGTTGACCAGGGCCCACTTGAGAAGCCGCTGCACGTCGGCCACACCGGTCGTGCCGGGCTTGGTCGCGCCATCGTCGCCGTCGTCGAGCAACAGGGTGTCGGCGATCACGTCCTTGAAGTTCAGCAGATCACCGAGCGTCACATCGGCGAACGGCAGGTCGAACGCCTGCAGCAGGTCGGTGCCGGCCAGGCGCTCGGCCCAGTTGCCGATCTGGTTGATCGTGCCCAGGATGTCGGCCGGACCGATGACGTTCCAGTCGAGCATCGGCTGCATCTCGGACGTGCCGCTGTTCAGGTTGTTGTCGGCGTTGGCGGTGCCGTCGGTCAGCGTGTACGAGGCCTTGAAGTTGTTCGTGCCGTCGTCGAGCTTCTTGCCGACGATGTCGCTCGTGAACGGCTTGACATCGACCGAGATCGTGCCGGTCGGTGCGTAGGCGGTCGCGCTGCCGCTGAGTTCGAGGCCGTCTTTCGCGGTCAGGTTGAGTTCGGCAACATACGACGCGTTGGCGTCCGCGGCGAGCTCGAACGACTGCGCCGGGCCCTGAAGCTCCGCGAGCGTGATCTGCTCGACAGTGTCGACTGTCAGGCTGTGCGTGATCTCGAGGACCTGCGCGTTGCCGTTCAACGTCAGGCGGCCACTGCCGTTGTCGCCGACCGTGACGGCGCCGGCGCCGAACGCAGCGTTCAGCGCGCTCTGCAAGTTCGCTTTCAGCGACGCCAGCGACACGGTGTTGTTGTCGGCGTCCTTCGCGGCGTCGCCGGACAGGCCATCCGGCCCGAGCGGGTCGTTGGTGACGGTCACGCTGACCAGCTTCGGCACGGCGCCGCCGCGGCCGAGCAGGAAGGTCAACGGCGTGCCCGGCGCGGCCGCGCCGATCAGGCTCGAGGCCGAACCGGCGGTCAGCGTGGTCGCCAGTCCGCCTTGCTGCGCAAGGAAGCCGAGCTGAGTCACATCGTTGTCGGTGTCGGTCAGCGCGATCCGCAGCTTGCCGCCGGCATCGCTGGCCTGCAGGATCGCGTCGAGCGCCGCATTGCCGGCGATCGCCGAATTGACAGCGGTCACCAAGTCCGCGATCGAGGTATTCGACGGCGAGGTGTCGACCGTGAGCTTGATCGGCACCATCAATGGGGCGGTGCCGATCTTGATCGTGAACTCTATGTCGGCCGCGCCGAGGCGCGTTGCGTCCGGCGTGTTGGCCGCGGTGATGACGCCGCCCGACTGCAGCGCACCGAGTTGCGCGCCGGTGAAGCCGAACGCGACGGCGCTGCTGGGGTCGATCGCGGTGCCGAGCGCGGCCATGTCCAGCGTCATCGAACTCGACGTGACGGTCGTGCCGAGGAAACCGACGTTGACGGTCGCGAATGCGGCGTCGATGTCGTTGCCGGTGCTGTCGGCGGCGACCGCCAAGGTCACGCCGCCCGGCGTCGCGAAGAAGAAGTCCGCGTTCGCGACGGCGTCGCCGCTGTCGCCGGCGCCGCGAAAGCCGAAGGTGAAGTTGCTGAAGGTCAGCGTGCGGTTGACCGCGATCTGCGTGCGGTCGGCTTCGGTCGCCGCGTCCGGGTCGAGCAGGATGCCGAGTTGGTCGCCCTGGTAGCCGAGGTCGAAGGTGTCGATCTCGGTCAGGCCGAAGGCCAGATCGTGCATCGCCCAGCTCAGGGTATGGGTGTCCGCGTCGTAGTCGCCGACGACAATGCCGACATCCAGCGTCACGAGGTCGTCGACGTTGCTTGGCACGCCCAAGCCCACCAGCAACCCACCGTCGAGGAAGTCGGCCAGCGTGTCGGCGGCGTCCTGGTTGTCGCTCGACGAGCCGCCGCCGATCGGGTTGTCCTGCAGATACGACTCGATCTGGCCGACCACGATGACCTTGAACGCCTCGTCGAGTGAAACCCGACCGTCGCTGTTGAGGTCCATCGCACGCAGCGCGGCCTCGGTCTTCTGCTCCGCACTCGCAAAGAAGTTCGGCGTGTCGCGCACGTATTCGAAGCGGTTGTCCAGGTCGTTGGCTGCGGGCACGTAGGCGCTGAGCTGGGTCGGGATCTTGCCGTCGTGATCGATGTCGACCTCGATCGACATGACCTGGCGGAACGTCGGGCTGATCTCGACCCGATCGGCGCCACTGCCCTGCGAGATCAGGATGCCCGGCACGAAGCTGTCGAACATCTCGGTCGAGATGCTGGTGTCGTCGGCGGTCAGCAACTGGCTCAGCTCCGCGCCGATCGCCGCCAAGCCGACGGTGACGCCGGTGTCGATGCCGGTGTCTGCCGACAACAGCACCCGCGGCTCGAAGGTCTCGAACCCGATCTTCGACGGCCGCGCCGCGGCGCGCGCGCGCCCGTGCTTGCGGTAGAGCGGGTGCGAGCCAAGCGCGGTGGCAGACGAGCGCGCAGAGCGCAACGGGAACAGGTCGGTCAACGAGACAGCCATGACGAATTTCCTTGGGCCGACAGCTTGGTGTCCCCCCGGGCCGTCGGCGGGCGCGAGGTCGTCGTTCAAAGGGAAAGCGGGGCGGGCGGGACCGCCGTCAGCTGCCGCGAGGTGGCCGGGTTCGCAACCGGCTGTGCGGGGGTCGTCGGCGAGCGCAATCGAGCGCAAGCGCGGCACTGCGGTGGCGCGCGATCAACCGTCCGTGTGGCATGACACCTCCCCGTGAAAGCTCCCGCTCGAATCGGTCATCCGATTGTTTCTGGCGGTTTACAAACAAAATCGGTTATGCCACGAGGCGCACGGCGCGAGACCCCCTCTGTCTTAGGGGGTCTCGGACGGCGATCGGCGAACGCCAATTGCCCTGAATCGCTCTTGGAGAGCGTGTGCTCACATCAATAGGTACGGACAAACCCGAACCCGCCCCGCGGGGCCCGGACTCAAGGGCAGGCGGCCATCACCTGCGCGACCGCGGCGGTCAGGCGCTTGCCGTACGGCACATGCAGAAACTCGTTCGGCCCGTGCGCGTTGCTCTTCGGGCCGAGCACGCCGCAGACCATCATCTGCGCCGCCGGGAAGCTCTTCTGCAGCATGCTCATCAGCGGGATCGTGCCGCCTTGGCCGATGTAGCCGCAGGGCGCGCCGTAGTGGGCTTGCGACGCGGTGTTGAGCGCGTCTTCGAGCCAAGGCGCGAGGCTCGGTGCGTTCCAGCCGGTCGCGCCGTACGCGCCGGCGCGACCATCGGGTGCGAACGTCACCTTCGCGTTGTACGGCGCGTTGTCTTCGAGCAGCGTCTTCAGCTTCAGCGCCGCTTCGTTGCCGTCGATCAGCGGCGGCAGGCGCAGGCTCAGCTTGAACGCGGTCCAGGGCCGCAGCACGTTGCCGGCGTTCTTGAGTTCAGGAAAGCCGTCGGCGCCGGTCACGCTCAGCGTCGGCTTCCAGGTGCGGTTGAGCAGCGCCTGGGTCGGGTCGGTGGTGGTCGGCAGCGCGGCCGTGCCGTCGGCGCCGCAGGCCCATGGAAAGCGCTTCCAGACCTGGTCGCCGAGGATCGCCGCGGTCGCGCGCGTCTGCTCGACGCGGTCGGTCGGGATCTCGCAGTGAAAGCTCCGCGGCAGCAGCTCGCCGGTCTGGCTGTCTTCGAGCCGATCGAGCACCTGACGCAGGATGCGGAAGCTCGACGGCACCAAGCCGCTCGAATCGCCCGAGTGGATGCCTTCGGTCAGGATTTCGACCTTGAGCACGCCGCTGACCATGCCGCGCAGGTTGGTCGTGAGCCAGAGCTGATCGTAGTTGCCGGCGCCGCTGTCGAGGCAGACGACGAGGCTGACGTTGCCCAGACGCGGCTTCAGCGCGTCGATGTAGGCCGGCAGGTCGAACGAGCCGCTCTCCTCGCAGCTCTCGATGATGCCGACGCAGCGCGGGCGCGGAATGCCGGCGCGATCGAGCGCCATGATCGCGGTCAGCGACGCATAGACCGCGTAGCCGTCGTCGGCGCCGCCACGGCCGTAGAGCAGGCCGTCGATGTACTTCGGCGTCCAGGGCCCCAGGTCGTTGCGCCAGCCGTTGAACTCGGGTTGCTTGTCGAGGTGGCCGTACAGGCAGATCGTGTCGGCCTCGGGTTCGTTGCCTCCGGCTTTGGTCGCCGGCACCTCGAAGAAGATCACCGGCGTGCGGCCTTCGATGCGCACGACTTCGAGTTTGAGCCCCGCCACGTTCTTGCTCTCGACCCAGGCCGCCGCGTCGCGGATCACGGTCTCGATGTGGCCGTTCGCAGCCCAATCGGCATCGAACATCGGGCTCTTCGCGGGAATCGCGATGTAGTCGGTGAGCTTCGGGACGATCTCTTCATCCCACACCCGATTCGCGAACTCTCGAAGTGCCTCGGCTTCATCGGGCTGCACCGGCAGCAGGGGGTCGCGTGCGTTCATGTGTCCGTCTCCGGCAAGCAAGATCGCCAGTGTAGAGCGCTCGTGTTGCACCTGGGGCTCGTTGCCCCGGTGCATGGCCTCGGGCAACTGAAGTCAGCCTCTCTGCGGTGGCAAGGGAGGACGATTCTTGCGATAGGAATTCTTCACGGCGATCTTGCCATCTCGAAAGGTGAACAGATCACAGCCATTCACTTCGACGCGGCTACCGTCCGTTCTTGTGCCGGTGAATGTCCACTCGGAAATGCCTCGATCGCCCTGTACGAAGTGGCGCGCGTTGCCCCAGTGAGCATCGGGGAAAGTGGACCAGACTTCAGCGTAGCCCGCTCGCACGGCGTCGCGCCCCACATGGCGCGCGCCGCATGTCTCTGGTCCGCCAGAAGCTTCGAAGACGCAGTCCTCGGTCATGAATGACATCAGCGCATCGGCATCATGCCGGTTCCACGCATCGGCAAATGCCTGCAGGACACCCGGGGTGACCTCAGGGATCTTTTGCGACATGTGACACCTCCGCTTCAGACTTCGATCGGCGCCGGCTCATGACGACCCGTGTTTTTGGTCAGCCGAGACGGTCAATACTTGCTCAAGCGCGGCGGGATACCTCACTCGACGCCGTCTTTCTTCATTTCAGCAAGGGCCCAGCCTTTGTCAGAAGTAAAGAAGAACATGCGCCACTTTCCGCCTTCATGCCGCCAACGACTGAGCGACGGGACACTTTCGTAGCTCGCCTTGTACTTCCCATCCACCTTTGGAAGTATCTGGGCCACGTGCCGCAGGACGACGGTTGCTGTGCCGTCAGGCATCATTCGCACGCGGCGAACCTCCCACAGCAAGTCGCTGCTCTGGACGTTGTATTCGAAGGTGGTCAGAACCGCCTTGCGGCCCTTCATTCGTTCATAGAAGTCAGACGCTTCCGTGTACCAGATATCGTCAGTCAACATCGTTGACCACGCCTGAACGTCATGACGATTCCAGATGGCGACGTATTGGAGAATCGCTTCCCGCAGCGTCGCTTCGGTCGCACCAGGTTGCACTTGCGCGCACACCGGCCTCAAGCCGCCGATCGTTGCGAATGCCGAACCAAAGACGAACACACGACGAGTGTTCATGAGGCACCTCCGAGTCTCGAGGAACGTGGATCCAATTCGCACGACTAGGATACTGCGGCAGGTACGACTGCGGTAGTCGCAACTTGGCAGGGTTGCCGGCGCCTGAGGTCGATACGCCGCGTGCGGCTCAACGCCCCGCCCGGCTCGACGGCGGGCCGAGCCACGCCGCGAGCACCGCGAACACCTCGGCCTGCTCGGGCTCGTTGAAGATCTCGTGGAACAGCGGCGCGAAGGCCTGGGTGGTCACCACGTGCTTCGGCGCCGCGGCGGCGAACGCGGCACTGCCGGCGGGCGCCACGCAGCGGTCGCTGCCCGCGTACAGCAGCAAGGTCGGCAGCTGCCACCGGGCCGCATGCGCGCGCACGAACTCGCCGGCGTCGACGATGACCCTTGCCAGCTTCGGCGTGACTCGGTCGTGCACCAGCGGATCGTCGATGTAGGCCTTGACGACGGCCGGATCGCGCGAGATCCAGTCGGGCTTCAGGCCGTTGCCGACCGCGAGGTTCGGCGCCAGCGGGCCGAGCACCTTCAGCAGCAGCTTCTGCGCGCCGCTCATGCCCGCATCGAGCGCCGGCGACGACAGCACCAGCGCGTCGACCTGACGACACCACGCCGGCGCCGGCGATTCGAGCGTGCCCGCGACCATGCGCGCCGCGACCAGCCCGCCCATGCTGTGACCGAGCAGCACCAGCGGACCGGGCCGGCGCGCGCGCACCGCGTCGATCACGCGCGCGAGGTCGCGCAGCAAATCGTCCGGATGATTCAGCCGACCGCGCGCGCCCTCGCTCGCGCCGTGCCCGCGCTGGTCGTAGCTCACCACATGGCGCCCGCCACGCAACAGCTGCGCCGCGACGTGCTCATAGCGCCCGATGTGTTCGCCCAGGCCATGCACGATCAGCACCGTGCCGTGGGCGTCGGCGCACGGCCACTCGCGGGCGTGGAGCGTCAGGCCATCGGCCGTGTCGACTGACATGAGGTGCGGCATCGGCGGCAGTGTAGGCTGCGGGTTCCCGCGCGACATCCCGACGAACACCATGAACGACTTCTTCACGCTGAGCACCGACAACGGCATCGCCCACCTGCAACTCAACCGCCCCGAGCGGCTGAACACGATGGCGCCGCCGTTCTTCCCCGCGCTGCGCGACGCGGTGCGCGCGCTGCACGATGCGGGCGACGCGCGCGTGCTGGTGATCTCGTCGACCGGCAAACACTTTTGCGCCGGCATGGCGCTCGACGTGTTCGCGAGCGACGACGCGTTGCTCGTCACCGCCACGGCCCGCGCACGCCTGAGCTTTCAGGATTCGCTGCGCAAGCTGATCGACTGCTTCACGGCGCTCGACGAGGCGCGCTTTCCGGTGATCTGCGCGATCCAGGGCGGCTGCGTCGGCGGTGGCCTCGACCTCGCCACGGCTTGCGACATCCGCGTCTGCAGCGCCGACGCGTTCTTCACGGTGCAGGAGATCCACATCGGCATGATGGCCGACCTCGGCGTGCTGCAGCGGCTCGCGAAGATCGTGTCGCCCGGCGTCGCGCGCGAGATGGCCTACACCGGCGACCGCATCGGCGCCGAGCGCGCACTCGCGACCGGCCTCGTCAACGCGGTGCTGGCGGATGCCAACGCGGTGCTCGCGCACGCGATGCTGCTGGCGAGGAACATCGCCGCGAAGTCACCGCTCGCGATCGCCGGCAGCAAGCTCGCGCTGAACCACGCCCGCGATCACGGCACCGCGGCAAGCCTGGCGCAGATGACCTTGCTGCAAAGCGCGATCTTCGACACCGACGAGATGGCGGTCGCGATCACGGCGTGGAAAACGAAGCAGGCCGCGGGCTTCGACGCGCTCGCGCCGGTCGCGAAAGTCTGAGCACCGGCAGCGCTCACGCGCTGCGCTCGCCCTTCATCTGCTGGCGCCGTGCGTCGCCTTGGCGCTCGAGCATCCAGCCCGGGTATTCGGCCGGCAGCTTGCTCGCCGCGTCGATCGCCGCGAGTTCGTCGGCATCGAGCACGACCTTCGTCGCGGCGATGTTGTCGGCGAGCTGGTCGGGTCGCTTCGCGCCGATGATCACACTGGTGACCTGCGGCTGGTGCAGCAGCCAGGCCAGCGCGATCTGCGCGACCGACACGCCCTTCGCGGCGGCGATGCGGCGCATCGCATCGACGCAATCCCACGCGCGCTCGCGGTTCACCGGCGGGAAGTCGAACTGGGTACGCCGGCTGCCCGCTTCGCCCTGGCTGTCGCGCCCGTACTTGCCGCTGAGCAGGCCACCGGCGAGCGGGCTCCAGACCATCAGACCGACGCCCTCGCTCTTCAGCATCGGCACCAACTCGCGTTCGAGGTCGCGCCCGGCGACGGTGTAGTAGGCCTGCAGCGATTCGAAGCGCGCGAGGTGCTCGCGCTCGGCGATGCCGAGCGCCTTGACGATCTGCCACGCCGCCCAGTTCGAGACGCCGACGTAGCGCACGTGCCCATGCCGCACGAGTTGGTCGAGCGCGCGCACCGTCTCCCCGATCGGCGTGGCCGGGTCGAAGCCGTGGATCTGGTACAGGTCGATGTGGTCAAGCTGCAGCCGCTTCAGGCTCGCCTTGATGCCATCGGCGATGTGGCCACGCGATGCCCCGCGCATGTTCGGGCCGGCGCCGGTCTCGCCGAACACCTTGGTCGCGACGACCACGCTGTCGCGCGGCACCTTCAGGTTCTTCAGCGCCTGCCCGGTGATCTGCTCCGCCAGGCCGCCCGAGTACACGTCGGCGGTGTCGATGAAGTTGATGCCGGCATCGAGCGCGGCGCCGACGAGGCGTTCGGCATCGGCCTGCTGCAGATCGCCGATCTGCGCCCAGATGCCGGCGCCGCCGCCGAAGGTCATCGTGCCCAGGCAGAGTTCGGAAACGAACAGGCCGGTGCGGCCGAGAGGAAGCTGGCGCATGGTGGGTAACTCCAGTCGAGGTCGGAACAGCGCGAGGCCGCATCACGCGGCCCGCCGAGCCAATCAGCATAAGCCCGCGCCGCCGTTCCTGCAGGCCGCACCGGCGCCGGCCCTACGCGCCGGCAGCGATGAAGCCGGTGCGGCCGTGCGAGCCGTCGCAGAACGGCTTGTTCTGCGACTGGCCGCAACGGCAGAGATACGTCGAGGTCACGCGGCCTATCGTGCGGCCGGTGCCCGAGCACATCTCGAGGTTGCCCTTCACTTCGAGCGGGCCGTTGCGGGTCGGCGTGATGTGCAGCGAGCCGTCGCGCGCGGCGAGCGGCTGCGATTCCTGCGTCGCCGGCTCGCCGCTGGCCTTGAAGCCGGCGGCGTTGTGCGCGCCGTCGCAGAACGGCTTGTTGTTCGACGCGCCGCAGCGGCACAGCGTGGCGCGGAAGGTCGAGCCGCTCGCCTGCTCGTGACCGGTGATGTGCATCTCGGCCATCACCGCGAGCGGGCCGTTCTCGCGCACGCGCAGGGCGTTGACGCGCGGTGCCGCTTCGTTCGGTCCGCCGTCGAGGCGGTCGTAGGTGATCGCGCCCGACGGGCAGTTCGCCGCGACGATGGCGATGCGTTCGGGCGTGGCCTGATCCGGAAACAGCCACTCGCCCGGCGTGTTCGCGAGAAACACCGCCGGCTCGCCGAGCACGCACATGCGCGCATGGATACAACGCTGCGTGTCGAAGCGCAGCAGCACGTCGCGGCCGCGGGATTCGTCGGGCGCTTTCGGTGCGGGTGGGGTGGTCGTGTCTGGCATCGCAATTTCCTTCGATGACTCGGCCGGCAGCACCGCAGCGCCCGGCCAGCGTTGGTCATGCTCCGCCGACCAATGCTGCGAGAACCGACGCAGCGTCTGCTCGTGCGGGATCAGCGACGGCAGTTGCTTCGACAGCGACTCGAAGCGATCGGCGACACAGCCGAAACGCTCCGCCATCAGCAGGGTCGCGGTCTCGGGCGACAGGAAGGCGAGCACGGTGCGCGACGCGGTGAACGTGAGGCCCGCGTTCACGCCGGGATGCTGCGCCGGATTCGCGGGCAACGCGCTCAACAACCCGCCGACCTCGGCCAGCGTGTGCATCAGCGCCAGCGTCTGGTCGCAGATCGCTTGGCGGCGCGCCACCGCCGCGGCGCCGCTCGGCACCACGTCCGACAACGCGGTCAGCAGCCGCAGCATGATCTCGTAGCAGACGTTGCCGCCATCGAGCAGGCTCGCGGCCGGCTCGGCGATCACGTGAACGCGGCTGCTCGCGTCCACCGGATCGCGCATCACCGGGTTGCGCGCCGCGGGCCGGGCCGGCTCGAACGCGGGGCGCGCGCGTTTCAGCGCCTCCCATTCGTGGCGGATCGCGCGAAAGCGCGCGTAGTGCGAACCGGTCTTTTCGTCGCGCGAGCCTTCGCCCTGGTGGCGAATGAACTCGATCGCCCGATGCGCTTCGGCGAGCGTGCCGATGGTCATGATGCCGGGCAGCCGGAAGTCGGCCGGGCCGAGCTGCGACGCGCGCGGGCCGATGAATAGTTTGGCCTCGCCGAGGTGCGCGGCGATCAGCTCGCAACTCTTCTCGATGCCTTCGTAGAGTTCGCCGACGGTCGCGTAGTCGTCGGGCACCTGCATCAGCCGGCCGGCGACGGCGTGGCGCTGGTAGGCGACCTTGGTGTAGCGCGCGCCGTCGCGCTCGGCCACGTCGGCGGGGCGTTCGAGGTAGACGAAGTGATCGAGCGTGGCCTCGTCGAACGGCGCGAGCTCGACCGCCACGTCGGCCGGGAACAGCTGCGGCGCGATCGGAAAGTTGAAGCGCCGGTAGTGCGGCCGCGCACCGATCGCGATGCTCAGGTTGTTCGCGAGCACGAGATGCAGCATCTCGTCGGTCGAGATCGCGATGATCTCGCGGCGCCAGTGCTGCACCGCGTCGAGCTCATGCGGCAACAGGTCTTCGTCGGTCGACTGCTTCAGCGAGAACGCCGCGTACAGGTACGTGCACATCAGGCAGTGCTCGATCTCGGCCGCTTCGGCGAGCAGGCCGACGAGCTGGGCGCGGTGCGTGGCGGGGTTCATGCGGCGGGAGACTCCGGGTTGGCAGTCATGATGCCCGCTCCCGGAGTTTCGTGCGTCGCGCCGACCGACTCAGCGGGTCTTGGTCGGCTCGGTCCAGCCGCCGCCCAGCACCTTGTACAGCGTGACGAGGTTCTGCACCTGCAGCGCTTGGGTCTGCACCGTCGCCTGCTGCGCGCTGAACAGCGTGCGCTGTGCATCGAGCACGTCGAAGTAGCTCGACGCGCCGTTCTGGTAGCGCAGATCGGCGAGCTTGAAACTCACCTGGGCGGCACTGGCGACCGCCGCCTGCGCGCGCAACTGCTCGCCGAGCGTGGCGCGGCCGGCGAGCGAATCGGACACCTCGCGGAACGCGGTCTGGATCGCTTTCTCGTACTGCGCGATCGCGATGTCCTTGTTGACCTTCGCGACATCGAGATTCGCCTGGTTGCGACCGGCGTCGAAGATCGGTTGCAGCAGGCTCGCACTGCCGGTCAAGGCCCAGGTGCCGCTCTTGAACAGCCCCGACAGCTCGCTGCTCGCGGTGCCGGCGTTGGCCGTCAGCGAGATGCGCGGGAAGAAGGCCGCGCGCGCCGCGCCGATGTTGGCGTTCGCGGCGCGCAGTTGCTGCTCGGCCGCGAGCACGTCGGGCCGGCGCGTCAACAGGTCGGACGGCAGGCCCGCCGGCAGGTCGGTCACGCCCTGCTGTGCGCCAAGCGGCAGCGGCGCCGGCAAATCGGCCGGCAGCGGCTGCCCGACCAGCAGGGTCAGCGCGTTCTCGTCGAGCGCTTTCTGGCGCTGGGTCTGCGCGAGCGCGACCTTCGCGGTTTCGAGCAGTTGCTCGGCTTGGCGCAGATCGACTTCGCTGGAGGCGCCGTTGTCGAAGCGCAGCTTCGTCAGGCGGAACGAGTCTTCGCGCGTCTTCAGCGCAGCGCGCGTGACACGCAGCAACTCGTCGTCGGCGAGCAGACCGATGTAGCTCGTCGCGACACCCGAGACCAGCGCGATCTGCGCCGTCTTGCGCGCCTCCTCGGTCGCGAGGTATTGCGCCAGCGCCGCTTGGCTCAGCGAGCGCACGCGCCCGAAGAAATCGAGCTCGTAGCCGGTCACCTGGAAGCCGGCCGCATACGTGTTGACGAGTCCGCCATTGGAGCCGGCGCCGCGTTGCGCGGTGAGCCCGGCGCCGACCGACGGCAACTCATCGGCGCGCCGAATTTGGTAGCTCGCGCGGGCCTGCTCGATGTTCAGGATCGCGACGCGCAGGTCGCGGTTGTTCTGCAGCGAGAGTTCGATCAGCCGCTTCAGCCGCGGGTCGGCGAAGAAGCGCTGCCATTCGATGTCGGCCGCGGCCGTCGCGCTGGCGGCCGAGCCGGCCGGGATCAGCTCCGGCGCGTAGACCGGCGCGACCGGCGCGGCCGGCCGCTCGTAGGTCGGGATGAAGCTCATGCAGCCGCCGAGCATCAGGGCCGCAGCGAGCGCCGACAGCGTGCCGGCGCGTTTCACAACGATTGCGTTCTTGCTCATCATGCGCCCTCCTGCACCGGGGCCGGTGGCGTGTCGTGGCCGAGCGGCGGGCCGCGGTGCGGCTTGACCTTGCTCTTCTTGAACAGCGCGCGCACGACGACGAAGAACGCCGGCACGAACAACACCGCGAGCGCGACGGCCGTGATCATCCCGCCGATCACCGCGGTGCCGATCGCGCGCTGGCTCGCCGAGCCCGCGCCACTCGCGAGCGCCAGCGGCAAGGTGCCGAGGATGAACGCGAGCGAGGTCATGATGATCGGCCGGAAGCGCATGTGGGCGGCCGCGAGCGCTGCCTCGATCGCGCTCTTGCCCTCGGCTTCGAGGTCTTTCGCGAACTCGATGATCAGGATCGCGTTCTTCGCCGACAGGCCGATGATCGTGATCAGCCCGACCTGGAAATACACGTCGTTCGCGAGGCCGCGGAACATCGTGCCGAGCACGACGCCGAGCACGCCCAGCGGCACGACCATGATCACCGCGAGCGGAATCGTCCAGCTCTCGTACAGCGCTGCCAGGCACAGGAAGACCGCCAGAATCGCGAAGCCGTACAGGATGTAGGCCTGCGAGCCCGCGAGGCGTTCTTCACGCGACTGGCCGGTCCACTCGAAGCCGAAGCCGGCCGGCAATTGCCTGGCGAGCGTTTCCATTTCGAGCATCGCCTGACCGGTCGACTGGCCGGGCGCCGCGTCGCCCGAGATGCGCATCGTCGGGTAGCCGTTGTAGCGCACCGTCTGCACCGGGCCGTTGACCCAGCGCGTCGTCGCGAAGGCCGACAGCGGCACCGGCTGGCCCTTGCTGTTCAGCGCGTTGATGCGCAGCAGGTCGTCGGGCTGCATGCGCTCGGGCGCATCGGCCTGCACGACCACGCGCTGCAAGCGGCCGGCGTTCGGGAAGTCGTTGATGTAGGCCGAACCGAGCGAGGCCGAGAGCGACGCGTTGACGGCGCTGAAGTCGACGCCGAGCGCATTCGCCTTGTCGCGGTCGATGTCGAGCTGCAACTGCGGCGCGTCTTCGAGGCCGTCGGGGCGCACGCCCGCGAGGATCTTGCTCTGCCCGGCCAGGCCGAGCAACTGGTTGCGCGCGGCGACGAGCGCGGCGTGGCCGTTGCCGCCGCGGTCTTGCAGGCGGAACGTGAAGCCGGTCGCGTTGCCGAGTTCGGGAATCGGCGGCGGGCTGAGCGCGAAGATGAACGCATCGCGCACGCCCATCAGCGCACCGAAGCCGCGGCCCGCGAGCGACTGCGCCGAGTGCTCGGCGCCCTCGCGCTCGCTCCAGTCCTTCAGCGGCACGAACGCGAGGCCGGCGTTCTGGCCGGTGCCCGAGAAGCTGAAGCCGAGCACGCTGACCATGCTCTGCACCTCGGGCTGTTTCAGGAAGAAGTCTTCGGCCTTCTTCATCGCTTCGAGCGTGCGCTGCTGGGTCGCACCCGGCGGCAGTTGCACGTTGGCGATGATGTAGCCTTGGTCTTCGTTCGGCAGGAACGAGGTCGGCAGGCGCACGAACAGCAACCCGACCGCGACGCCGATCGCGGCGTAGACGAGCATGAACCGACCCGCGCGTTTCAGGATCCTCGCGACCCAGCTCTCGTAGCCCTTCGCGGTCGACTTGAAGCCGCGGTTGAACCAGCCGAAGAAGCCGCGCTTCTCGAGGTGATGGCCGGCCTCGACCGGCTTCAACAGCGTCGCGCACAGCGCCGGCGTCAACGACAGCGCCATGAAGGCCGAGAACGCGATCGATGCAACCATCACCGCCGAGAACTGGCGGTAGATGTTGCCGACCGAACCGCTGAAGAACGCGAGCGGCACGAACACCGCGATCAGCACCACGGTCACGCCGATGATGGCGCCGTAGATCTGGCCCATCGCCTTGCGGGTCGCCTCCTTCGGTGGCAGACCTTCCTCGCTCATGATGCGTTCGACGTTTTCGACCACGACGATCGCGTCATCGACCACGATGCCGATCACCAGCACCATGCCGAACATCGTCAGCACGTTGATCGAGAAGCCGAGCGCGAGCAGCACGCCGAAGGTGCCGAGCAGCGCGACCGGCACGACGATCGTCGGAATGATCGTGTAGCGGAAGTTCTGCAGGAACAGGTACATCACCAGGAACACCAGCACCATCGCCTCGACCAGCGTCTTGACGACCTCGGTGATCGAGATCTTGACGAAGCGCGAGGCGTCGTACGGGATCGAGTACTTCACGCCGGCCGGAAAGTAGGCCTGCAGTTCCTCCATGCGCGCCTTCACCGCCTTCGCGGTGGCCAGCGCATTGCCGGTCGGCGAGAGCTGCACGCCGATGCCGGTCGAGGCCTTGCCGTTCAGGCGCGCCGAGGTCGAATAGCTCTGACCGCCGAGCTCGATGCGCGCGACGTCTTTCAGGCGCACGGTCGAGCCGTCGGCGTTCGCGCGCAGCACGATGTCGCCGAACTGCGCGGTCGAGTTCAGCTGGCCTTTCACGACCACGGTCGCGAAGATCGACTGGCCCGGCACGTTCGGCAGGTCACCGATCGTGCCGGACGAGACCTGCGCGTTCTGCGCCTGGATCGCGGCGGCGACGTTCGCGGTCGACAGGTTGAAGCCGACGAGCTTTTGCGGATCGATCCAGATCCGCATCGCGCGCTCGGTGCCGAACAGCTGCGCCGTGCCGACGCCGGGCAGGCGCTGGATTTCGGGCAGCACGTTGCGCGAGGCGTAGTCACCGAGCGCGATCGGGTCGAGGCTCTGGTCGTCGCTCGACAGGATCGTGAACAGCAGGAAGTTCGAGCGCGACTTGTCGACCCGCACGCCCTGCTGCGTCACCGACGACGGCAGGCGCGGCGTGGCCCGCGACAGGCGGTTCTGCACGTCGACCTGCGCGAGGTCGGGGCTGGTGCCGGTCTCGAAGCTGAGCGTGATCGAGCCGGTGCCGTCGGCCTGGCTGACCGACTCCATGTAGAGCAGGCCGGGCGAGCCGTTCATCTCGCGTTCGATCACGCTGATGACCGAGTCTTCGAGCGTCGACGCCGAGGCGCCGGGGTAGGCGACGTTGATGACGATCGCGGGCGGCGCGACCGATGGATATTGCGCGATCGGCAACTGCGTGATCGCGGTGCCGCCGAGCACGATGATGAAGAGTGCGATCACCCACGCGAAGATCGGGCGATCGATGAAGAACTGGGCCATGGCGCGTGCCCCTTCTTACTTCGACGCAGCCGAAGCGGGCGCGGGTGCGGACGCAGACGCGGCAGCCGGCGCGGCGGCGACGCCGGAGGCACCCGGCTTCCACGGCACGGCCTTCACCGGCGCGTTGCCGCGCAGCTTCTGGAAGCCGTCGACCATCACCTGCTCGCCTGCCTTCAACCCGTCGAGCACGACCCACTGACCGTTCAGTGCGGTGCCGATCCGGATCGGGCGCGGTGCGACCTTGCCGTCGGCGCCGACGACCATCACCGTGTCGCCACTGGCGCTGCGCGTGACCGCCTGCTGCGGCACGACGATGCCGGCCTCGGCCTGCGCTTCCTCGAGCCGCACGCGCACGTACATGCCGGGCAGCAGCAGCCCGCCTGCATTCGGCACCTCGGCGCGCAGCGTGATTTGGCCGGTGGTCGAATCGACAGTCAGGTCGGAGAACAGCAACTTGCCGGCCTGGCCGTAGTCGCTGCCGTCTTCGAGCAGGATGCGCACGCTCGCCCCTTCACCGCCGGCCCGCTTGAACTGGCCGCTCGCGATCGCCTTGCGCAGGCGCAGCACGTCGGTCGTCGACTGCGTGAAGTTCACGTACATCGGATTGATCTGCTGGATCGTCGCGAGCGGCGTCACGTCGCCCTGGCCGACCAGCGCGCCTTCGGTCACCAGCGCGCGGCCGATGCGGCCCGAGATCGGCGCGGTCACCGACGCATAGCCGAGGTTGATCTGCGCGGTCTGGATCGTCGCGCGACTGGTCGCAACATCGGCCTCGGCGGTCTTCTGCGCCGCGACCGCGTTCACGTACTCCTGCTTGCTGATCGCGTTCGCCTCGACGAGCGGCTTGTAGCGTTCGGCAAGCGCCTTCGTCTGCTCCAGCGTCGCCTGTGCACGGGCGAGGTTGGCCTGCGCACTTGCGGCCGTCGCGCGGTACGGCGCCGAATCGATGCTGAACAGCAGCTGGCCGGCTTTCACGTCGCTGCCTTCGGCGAACACGCGCTTTTGCACGATGCCGGCGGCGCGGGCCCGCACCTGCGCGACGCGCGAGGCTTCGAGCCGGCCCGGCAGTTCGGTCGCCAGGCCGATGGCCTGCGGCGCGACCGTGATCACGCCGACCTCGGCGGGCGGCATGCCGCCGCCCGGCGCCCCGCCGGCACCCTGTTCGGGCTTCTTCCCGCACGCGGCGAGCAACGAAACAGCAAGAACAACAGCAGGAACGACAGCAGAGAGTGCCGTGACGTTTTTCAACGCTGACATGCGGAATCCTTCAGGAGGGGTCGGACGGAACGCGGGACGCGCGCGGCGCCCGGCAGGATGAAGGCAACTCTGGGCGCCATGGTAATTCGGACGCGACGATCGTGGTGGAAAACGCGGCGCCGATCATCGATTCGGGTTAGTATACATACACTCTTGAATGTATGTAAGTCGATTGCCGCAGCGCAACAAAAATTCATGGTCCGCAGAACGAAAGAAGAGGCGCAAGCCACCCGCAGCCACATCCTCGACACCGCCGAGCTGGTGTTCGAGCAGCGTGGCGTGTCGGGCACGTCGCTCGGCGAGATCGCGAAGGTCGCGGGCCTGACGCGCGGCGCGATCTACTGGCATTTCCAGGACAAGGCCGATCTCTTCAACGCGATGATGGAGCGCGTGACGCTGCCGCTCGAAGAGACCGACGGAACCTGCGGTTTCAAGGGCGCCGACATCACGCTGTCACAAATGCGCGATGCCTTCGTCGGCCTGCTGCGCAAACTGACCACCGAGCCGCAACTGCGCCGCGTGTTCGAGATCGCGACGCACAAGGTCGAGTACGTCGGCGAGATGAGCGCGGTGCGCGATCGCCACCTCGCGATGCGCAATGCCTGCCTGACCGACATCGAGCGCGCGCTGAAGCGCGCGGTGCGCAGCGGCGCCATGCCCAAAGGCATCGCACCGCGCCACGCCGCGATCGGCCTGCTCGCGCTGTTCGACGGCCTGCTGCAGAACTGGATGCTCGACCGCGACGGCTTCGACCTGCTGCGCGCCGGCGCCCAGGTCTTCGACGCCTACCTGCGCGGGCTGACCACGGCCCCTTAGGGTTTCGTTCGGTCGACCCCGCGTGGCGGCTTGCCCGCCGGCCGACTCAGGGTTGGCGCGGTTGCACGGACGCGGCGCCTTGGCGCCCAATGAGCGGCCCACAACAATGCGTCCGGCCCGCGGGCACGGCGCGCCACTCGAGGAGACTCCGCATGACGATCCGCATGACCTTGGCTGCGCTGGCAGCGGGCTGCCTGATGGCGCTCGGCGCGAGCGCCGCACCGGCGCCCAAGCTGAAGATGGAGGTGCTGTCGAGCCCGCCGCAATACGTCACCGGCGGCGACGCCCGCATCGCGGTGACGGCGTCGGCGGATCTGCACGACAAGCTCGTCTTCTGGCTCAACGGCCAGCGCATCGCCGCGACGATGGCGTCGAGCGGCGACCGGCTCGAAGGGCTGGTCAGCGGCCTGCGCCTGGGGCCGAACACGCTCGAGGTGCGGCACCGCAACGGCCAGGGCCTCGGTGTCAGCGGCGCGATCCAGCTCACCAACCACCCGATCACCGGGCCGGTGTTCTCGGGCCCGCAGCTCCGGCCGTTCGAGTGCCGCACGGTTCAGTCCGGTCTGGGTGCGCCGCTGGATGCGCAGTGCAGCGTGACCACCCGCTTCGATCACTTCTACCGCAACACCAGCGGCGCGCTGCGGCCCCTGCTCGACCCGAGCGGGCCGCGCCCGCTCGACGTCGCCCGCACGACCACCAGCGACGGCCGCGATGTGCCGTTCATCGTGCGGGTCGAGTCGGGCACGATCAACCGCTCGATCTACCGCATCGCGGTGCTCGACGACCCGCAAACCGCCGGCACCTGGAACCCGGCCGGCTGGAACCGCAAGCTGATCTTCACGATCGGCGAATCGACCGGCGCGCAGTACCACCAGGGCGTCAACCGGGTCACCGACGTGCTGGGCAACACGGCCGCCGCGCTCGGCCTGGCCAGCGGCCATGCGCTGATCATCTCGACCCAGCACGTCAACAAGCTGAACCCGAACGACGTGCTGGCGGCCGAGGGGCTGATGATGCTCAAGGAGCACTTCATCGAGCAGTACGGCGTGCCGACCTGGGTGATGGGCTACGGCGGGTCCGGCGGCGCGATCCAGCAGATGCTGATTGCGCAGAACTACCCGGGGCTGCTGAACGGCATCTTGCCGAACGCCGCATTTCCCGATGTCTTCGGCACCGCGCAATCGGTCGCCGATTGCCGGCTGCTGAACCGCTACTTCATCGCCAACCCGGTCAGCGACGCGGTGCGCAAGGCCTTCGAGGGCTTTGCCAAAAGCACCTGCAACAACTGGGATCTGGGCAACGGCGACGCCATCCTCGCCACCGGCGGCCCGGGCGGCGACTGCGGCCTGCTCGACAAGAGCCTCGTCTACCACCCGGTGACCAACCCCGGCGGCGCGCGCTGCACGATCCAGGACGTCAACGCCAACAGCTTCGGGCGCGACCCGGCCACCGGCTTCGCCCGGCGGCCGCTCGACAACGTCGGCATCCAGTACGGTCTGCTGGCGCTGCGCCAGGGCCGCATCTCGACGACGCAGTTCCTCGATCTGAACGAGCGCGTCGGCGGCTACGACATCGACGGCAACCGCGTGCCGCAGCGCAGCGTCGCCGATGCGGCGGTGCTGGCGCGGGCCTACGAACTCGGGCGGGTCGTGCAGGGTGGCGGCGGGCTGGCCACCGTGCCGATCATGCATGCGCGGGTCTGGGCCGAGATCGCCGGCGACATCCACACCGCGTACAACGACGTGCAGATCCGCGCGAAGCTGATGCAGGCCAACGGCCGCGCCGACAACCAGGTCGTGTGGGTGCTGCCCCATCCGCAGCTGCCGCTGTTCCTCGGCGGGACGGCCGCCGACGTGGCGCGCCTGACCGGCGTCGTCAACGGCGTGGTCGCGCAGCAGTTTGTGCTGATGTCGGCCTGGCTGGATGCGCTGGCGGCCGACCCGGCGCCGCTCAGCGCCGACAAGGTCGCGCGGCTGAAGCCGGCACCCGCCACCGACGCCTGCTGGGACCTCGCCGGCACGCGCGTCGCCGACCAGCCGGCGCTGACCGGCGGGGCCTGCAACGCGCTGTATGCCAAGGGCGTCTCACCGCGCATGGCCGCCGGTGCGCCGGTGACCGACGACGTGCTGAAGTGCCAGCTGAAACCCGTCGACGCCGCCGACTACGCGCCGGTGGTGTTCAGCGCTGCCGAGCAACAGCGGCTGGCGGCCGTGTTCCCGGGCGGCGTGTGCGACCACGGCCTGCCCGGCGTGTCGCAGCGCCCGCTGGTCGGCACCTGGCTCAGGTACTGAGCGTCAGGCCGTCTTCGCCAGCTGCGCGCCGAGCCAGTCCTCGAATCGCGTGGTACCGAGCCGCGGGTTCGGGCCGGGCACCAGCGTCGCGTCGGTCAGCTCGGCGCCGACGTAGCGCGCGTGCACGTCGGCAACGACCGTGCGCGGGTCGTTCTTCGCCGCGAGGTAGCCCCGCACGAGATCGGACAGGCGCATGCGCTGTGGCCCCGCGACCTCGACGATCGCGTTCACCGGCGCACCGAGCGCGACCTCGGCCATCACCGCCGCGATGTCGTCTGACGCGATCGGCTGGATGCATGCGGGCGACAGCTGCACCGTCTTGCCGTCGGCCGCCGTGTTCATGATGAGTCCCCGGATCAGTTGAGATTGGCCTTGTCGAGACCATAGGCCGCGTCGAACGCACCCGGCGCGGTCTTGAACGCGACGTTGACGCGGTTCCAGGCGTTGATCGACATCACGATGAAGGTCAGGTCCGAGATCTCCTTCTCCGACAGTTGCGTGCGCACGCGCTCGTAAAGCTCGTCGGGCACGCCGTGCTCGGGGATCTTCGTCAGCACCTCGGTCCACGCGAGGCAGGCGCGTTCGCGCGGTGCGAACAAGGTCGACTCGCGCCAGATCGCGAGGTGGTGCAGCCGCAGTGCGCGCTCGCCGTGGATCGTGGCCTGCTTGATGTGCATGTCGACACACAGGCCGCAGCCGTTCATCTGCGACGCGCGGATCTCGACCAGATGGCGGACGCCCGGCTCGATCGCGCACTCGTTCATCGCGATGCTGAAGGCGCTGAGCTTCTTGAAAAGCTCGGGTGATTGCCGGGAATAATCGATGCGTTGGGTCATGGCGGTTCTCGCTTTCGGTTCAGGGTTGTTGACACATGCCCTGAAGACGCGCGATCCACTCGCGTTGTGACAGACCCGGTCAGGAATCTCCACGGAACGCCGCCGCGATGCGCACCAGCTTGTCCGGGTTGCGCTGCACGTGGATGCGCACGATGCGCGCGCCGTCGGTCTCGTACGCCTGGGCCGATTCGAGCACCCCGTCGATGAAGCGCAGCACGCCCCACTGCCCGTTGATCACCGCGAGCTCGATGCGCAGCCCGTCTTTGAAACGCAGATTCGAGGCGTAGAACAACTGCGCGATGCGCGGCCCGCCAAGCAGGGCCTTGCCGAAGCTCGGCACCTTGCCGCCGCCATCGCCGATCAGTTCGGCATCTTCGGCCAGCATCGCCTTCATCGATGCGAAGTCGCCGTGCGCGAGTGCGTCGACGAACTGGCGCATCACGCGCAAGTGCGCCTCGGGCGCGACCGTGTAGCGCGGCCGTGCTTCGCGCAGTTGCGCCTTCGCGCGGCTCACCATCTGGCGGCAGGCGGCCTCGCTCTTGCCGATCGTGTGCGCGAGTTCGTCGTAACCGGCATCGAACACCTCGCGCATCAGGAAGGCGGCGCGCGCCTCGGGCGCAAGGCGCTCCAACAGCGTCAGGAACGCGACCGACAGCTCGTCGGCCCGCTCCAGCAGCTGCTCGGGCGAACGCGGCGAGTCGGCCAGTTGCGGCTCGGGCAACCAGAAGCCGACGTAGTGCTCGCGCTGCACCTTGGCCGCGCGCAACCGGTCGATCGCGAGGCGCGTGGCGATCGTCACCAACCACGCCTCGGCATTCGCGATCGTCGCCTGGTCGGCCGCGTGCCAGCGCAGCCAGGCATCCTGCACCACCTCTTCGGCCTCGGCGGTCGAGCCGAGCATGCGGTAGGCGATGCCTTGCAGGCGCGGGCGCAGGCGATCGAAGGTGCGGGTGGCGTCGTCCATCAGCGCATCAGACGTTCGAGCAGGCCGGTTTGTGACAGCCAGCGCGGCGAGCGCCCGGGATCATCAACGGCGAGCCGATCCCGATGTGAGCCCGCCTGACGCGGGCCGCGGCGCGCGGCCCGCGAACAGGGTCATCAGCGGGCCGGTCATCGCGGTCGTCACCAGCGCCATCACCAGCAGCATCGTGAACAGCTCGGGGCCGATCAGGCCGGCGTCGAGGCCGACCTTCATCACGATCAGCTCCATCAGCCCGCGCGCGTTCATCAGCGCGCCGGTCGCCAGGCTGTCGCGCCAGCCGTAGCCGGCCATGCGTGCGCCGACCGCGCCGCCGGCCAGCTTGCCGACGATCGCGACGAGCAGGATCAGCGCCATCACGCCGAGACCGGCGCTGCTGAACGCACTCGCCGTCGTGCCCAGGCCGGCCAGCGCAAAGAACAGCGGCATCAGCACCACGATCGAGAGCGGCTCGATGCGTTGCCCGAGCCAGCCCAGCAGGCGGTCGTCGCGCGGCAGGCAGGTGCCGAACAGGAACGCGCCGAACACGGCGTGCAGGTGCAGCCACTCGGTCAGCATCGCGCACGCCAGCAGGCCGATCATCAGCGCGGTCAGCACCGTGGTCGCGGGCTCGCCGTCGGGCGCGTAGCGGCGCAGCAGCCACGCGAACCCGGGCCGCAGGCCGAGGTAGACGACCGCCAGCAACCCCAGCACGCCGCCGCCGGTCTTCAGCAGGCCCAAGTAGCCTTCGCCGGCGCCGGCCATCGCGACAACGAACGCGAGCAGCACCCACGCGAACACGTCGACGACCGCGGCCGAGCTGAGCGAGAGCTGGCCGAACGGGGTGTTCGTCATGCCGCGATCCTTCAGGATGCGCGCCATCACCGGGAACGCGGTGATCGACAGCGCCGCGGCCATGAACAGCGCGAACGGCCAGAAGCCGACGCCGGCCGGCGCGAACGCCGGGTGCAGCAGCGGCGAGATCGCCAGCCCGAGCGCGAGCGGCGCCACGACGCTGAGCGTGCCGACGTATCCCGACGCCTTGATCTGTGCGCGCACGCCTTGCTGCGCGCGCAGCTCCAGCCCGACGACGAACATGAACAGCACGAGGCCGACGGTCGCCAGCGCCGACAACCCCGCCAGCGAGGCCTTCGAGAACAGCTGCGCATGCGCTTCCGGGAACAGCGCGCCGAAGCAGATCGGCCCGAGCACAAGGCCGGCCGCCATCTCGCCGACGACGCTCGGCTGGCCGATGTGCTTGAGCAACCAGCCGCAGGCCCGCGCGGTCACCAGAATCACGATGAGTTGCAGCAGCAGCACGGTGGTGGACATGGGCGAGCGCTCCGAAAAATCCGCGGTGCGGGAACGTGCGCGCCGCGTCAGCCGCGGTCGAACTTGAACACCGCGACGCTCGCGCGCAGGTTCGGCCAGCGCCGCACCGCCGTGCCGGCCTGGATGCCGAACGCATCGAGGATGCGCAAGCCGTCTTTGCGCGCCAGCACCTCGAAATCGGCGAAGGTGCCGACGCGGATGTTCGGCGTGTCGTACCACTGGTACGGCAGCACGCGCGTCACCGGCATGCGGCCGGCGGCGACCTGCAGCCGGTTCGGCCAGTGCGCGAAGTTCGGGAAGCTGACGATGCCGGTGCGGCCGACGCGCGCGGTCTCGCGCAGCATCTTCTCGGTGTTGCGCAGGTGCTGCAGGGTTTCGATCTGCAGCACCACGTCGAAGCTCTGGTCCTCGAACAGCGCCAGGCCTTCTTCGAGGTTCAGCTGAATCACGTTGACGCCGCGCTGCGCACAGGCGAGCACGTTCGCATCGTCGATTTCGATGCCGTAGCCGCTGCACTGGCGCGTGTCGCGCAGCAGCGCGAGGAACTCGCCGTTGCCGCAGCCGAGGTCGAGCACGCGCGAGCCTTTCGGCACCAACTCGGCGATCAGCTCCATGTCTTTCCGATCAGACATGGCCGAACTCCCGCGCGATGTTGTCGAAGCACGCGCGCAGCACACCGTGGTAGCGCGGATCGTCGAGCAAAAAGGCGTCGTGGCCGTGCGGCGCGTCGATCTCGGCGTAGCTCACGTCGCGCCGGTGATCGACCAGCGCCTTGACGATCTCGCGCGAACGCGCCGGCGCAAAACGCCAGTCGGTCGTGAAACTCACCAGCAGGAACTTGCAGCGCGCCGCGGCGAACGCGGCCGTCAAATCGCCGCCGAACTCGCGCGCCGGGTCGAAGTAGTCGAGCGCGCGCGTGATCAGCAGATACGTGTTCGCGTCGAAGTACTCGCTGAACTTGTCGCCCTGATGGCGCAGGTAGCTCTCGATCTCGAACTCGATGTCCTGGGTGCTGTAGTTGGGGGCGCCGGCCTTGCCATCGCCGGGCAGGGCCCCGGCGCCGCGAAACCTTCGCCCGAACTTGGCTTCCATCGCGTCGTCGCTGAGGTAGGTGATGTGGCCGATCATCCGTGCCACGCGCAGGCCGCGGCGCGGCAACGTGTCGTGTTCGTAAAAGTGGCCGCCATGAAACTCCGGGTCGGTGACGATCGCGCGCCGCGCGACTTCGTTGAACGCGATGTTCTGCGCCGACAGGTTCGGCGCGGTCGCGACCGCGATGCAATGGCGCAGCCGATCCGGGTAGCGCAGCGACCAGCTCAGCGCCTGCATGCCGCCGAGGCTGCCGCCGAGCACCGCGGCGAGTTGTGTGATGCCGAGCGCATCGAGCAGACGCGCCTGCGCGTCGACCCAGTCTTCGACCGTGACGACCGGGAAGTCGGCGCCGTAGATGCGGCCGGTGTCGGGATTGATCTGCATCGGCCCGGTCGAGCCGAAGCACGAACCCGGGTTGTTGACGCCGATCACGAAGAAACGATTCGTGTCGAGCGGTTTGCCGGGGCCGACCAGGTTGTCCCACCAGCCTTCGCTCTTGTCTTGCCCGGCATACGTGCCCGCGACGTGGTGGCTCGCGTTCAGCGCGTGGCAGACCAGCACCGCGTTGCTCTTGTCGGCGTTGAGCGTGCCATAGGTCTCGTACGCGAGCGTGTAGTCGCGCAACTGCGCGCCACTGCGCAGCGGCAGCGCGGGCGCGAACCGGAGAAACTGCGGCTGAACATCGCCGATGGAATGCATGACGGCCCCACAAAACAAAAAACCCGGCACCGCTGCAAAGGCGGACACCGGGCGGGCGTCCCTCTTTAGCGGCATTTTTAAAGCGCCCGCAATTCGGAACAAATCGGCGCTGTGGGGCGAGTATAACGAGGCGCTTCGCGGCGCGCCGCCGCGCGAACGGCTTCACGGCCCGCCCTCGATGCCTGTCCTTCTCCATCGCCTGCTCGGCGCCTTGCTGCTGTGCGCGCTGCTCGGCGCGGCCGGTGCGCAGACACCCGCAGCAACCACGCCGGTCGACATCGACACCTCGCTCGACCGCATCCGCCAGCAAATCGACGCCGCGCAGCGCGCGCTGGCCAACACCGACAAGCTCGTCGATGCCGACCTGCAGACCCTGCGCAGCGCCGCGCTCGCCGCGCAGCAGCAGGCCACCGACATCGCCGATCAGCTCGCGCCGCAGCTCGCCGGCATCGACGCGCGCGTGGCCGAACTCGGCACGCCGGCGGCCGGCACGAAAGAAGACGCCGATGTCGCGAGCCAGCGCGCGCTGCTGGCGAAGAGCCGCGGCACGCTCGACAGCGAGCTCAAGCTCGCGCGGCTGCTCGCGGTCGAGAACCAGCAGCTCGCCGCACAGCTCGGCAGCTTGCGGCGTTCGCAGTTCCAGGCGCGGCTCGGCGAGCGCACGAACTCGATCCTCGGCGGCGCGTTCTGGTCGGAATTGCGCGAAGACCTGCCGATCGACCTGGCGCGCGTCGGCCGACTCGGCACCGACGTCGGCGCCGGTGCGCGCGACACGCCAATCGGCGTGTGGTTGCTCGCGCCGCTCGTGATCGTCGGCATCGGCTGGGCGCTCGCGTTCGCGCGCAGCCGGGCAATGCGTTGGTTGACGACACGCACGCCGTCGGGCCGGCTGCGGCGCTCGCTGCACGCGCTGCTGGTCGTGTTGCAGTGGACGCTCGCGTTCGGCATCGCCGGCATCGTGCTGTTCGCCGCGTTCGACTGGAACGGCAAGCTCTCCGACACCGCCCGCGCGCTGCTCGGCGTGTTCGCCGGCATGCTGTGGCTGGGCGGCTTCATCTTCGGCCTCGCGAACGCGCTGATCTGCGCGAGCCGGCCCTCGTGGCGGCTGCTGCCGATGCCCGACGCGGTGGCGACGCGCCTGCGCGCGTTCCCGGCACTGATCGCATTCGTCAGCATCGCGGCCTGGCTCGCCGAGCGCATCGCCTCGACCGCGAACCTCGGCCTGTCGACCACGGTCGCGGTCAACTGCATCGTCGCGCTCGCGATCGGCCTGACCGTGGTGCTCGCGCTGATGCGTGCCGAGCGCGTCTGGCGGCTCGAGCTCACGAAGGAAGGCGCCCGCGCGCGGCCGACCTGGCTCGCGGTCGTCGCCGGGCTGAACTGGTTCGTGCTCGCGACCGCGGTCGTGTGCCTGCTCGCCGGCTATGTCGCGTTCGGCAGCTTCGCGGTCAAGCAGGTCGTGTGGGCCGGCATGGTGCTGGGCACGGCCTGGCTGCTCGCGGCGCTGGTCGACGACGTGCTGATGGCCTGGCTGGCGTCGGAGCCCCACGACGCTGGCGCCGGCGCCGCCCCGGCATCGACCCGGACCTCGGCGCAGGTCGCGGTGCTGCTGTCGGGCCTGCTGCGACTGGCGCTGGGGCTGCTCGCGCTGATGCTGCTGCTGGCACCGTTCGGCGAAGGCCCCAACGATCTGTGGCGGCGCAGCGGCCAGTGGCAACAGGGCATCGCGATCGGCGAGTTCACGCTGCAACCGGCGGCGGTGCTGCAGGCGCTGGTCGTGCTCGTGGTCGGCATCGGCGTCGTGCGCCTGCTGCGCAACTGGCTCGCCGACCGCTACCTGCCGACGACCGCGCTCGACCCCGGCATGCGTTCGTCGGCGACCTCGCTGTTCGGCTACGCCGGCGTGGTGGTCGCGATCTCGCTCGCGATGTCGGCGATGGGCATCGGGCTGGAGCGCATCGCGTGGGTCGCGAGCGCGCTGTCGGTCGGCATCGGCTTCGGTCTGCAGGCGGTGGTGCAGAACTTCGTCTCGGGGCTGATCCTGCTGGCCGAACGGCCGGTCAAGGTGGGCGACTGGGTCTCGCTCGGCGGTGTCGAGGGCGACATCCGCCGCATCAACGTGCGCGCCACCGAGATCCAGATGGGCGACCGCTCGACCGTGATCGTGCCGAACTCGGAGTTCATCACCAAGATCGTGCGCAACGTGACCCTGGCCGACCCGCTCGGCCTGGTACAGATCAAGCTGCCGGTGCCGCTCGGCAGCGACTCCGAGACGGTGCGCGAACAACTGCTGCAGGCCTTCGACGCGAACACCGACGTGCTCGATACGCCCGGCCCGGCCGTGCTGCTCGACGGCATCGACCGCGGCCAGCTGATGTTCAACGCCACCGGCTACGTCAACTCGCCGCGCAACGTCGCGCGGGTGCGCAGCGCGCTGCTGTTCGACGTGCTGAAGCGCTTGAGCGACGCGGGCATCACCTTGTCGAGCCCGCCGACGCTGCTGATCAGCGCGCCTGCGCCGGTGGTCGCCGACGCGAGCCCGCTGGCACCGCCGGCCTGAGCGATCAGGCCGGTGCCGTCGCGCGCGGGCGGCCGCCGAGCGTCCAGCGCGTCAGCGCCCAGGCAATCACCGCGACGACGGCGATGCCGGCCACCATCGGCCGCGCGGTGCCGTCGACGAACACGCCCATCACCGCGATCACGACGGCCCCCAGCACGAGCTGCAACGTGCCCATCAGCGCCGACGCCGCGCCGGCGATGTCGCCGTGGTCGTCGAGCGCCATCACCGAGGTCGTCGGCACGACCAGGCCGAGAAAGCCGAAGCCGATCAGCAGCACCGCGATCATCGGCGCGAGGCCGTCGATGCCGGCGAAGTTCAGTGCCGCGAGCACGATCATCGAGAGCGCGAAGCCGAGCACCGCGACCGAGACGATGCGCGCCAGGCCGTAGCGCCCGGCCAGCTTGCCGGCGAACTGCGAGACGCCGATGAACGACGCGGCGTTGACCGCGAACGCGAGGCTGTATTGGCGCGGCGTCAGGCCGTAGTGCTCGATCAGCACGAACGACGAGTTCGCAAGGTAGATGAAGAAAGCCGCCATGCCGAACGCGCCGATCGCGGTCAGACCGATGAAGTGCGGGTCACGCAGCAGCCACTTGAACGCGCGCAGCGTGCTCGCCACATCGCTTTGCGCGCGCTGCGGCGCCGGCCGCGTCTCTTCGAGCGTGAACGCGACCAGCACGAGCCCGACGACGCCGATCGCGCTGACGACCCAGAAGATCGCGCGCCAGCCGGCCGCGTCGATGATCAGGCTGCCGATCAGCGGCGCGAGGATCGGCGAGACGCTGAACACCAGCAGCAGCATCGCCATCAGTTGGGTCGCCTCGGCGCCGGTGTGCAGGTCGCGCACGATCGCGCGCGGCACGACGATCGGCGCGCCGCCGCCCAGACCCTGCAAGAAGCGGAACGCGATCAGCCAGACTATGTCGGGCGCGAGCGCGCAGCCGACGCTGCCGACCACGAAGAGGGCGATGCCCACGTACAACGGCGGCTTGCGCCCGAGGATGTCGGACGCCGGGCCGTAGACGATCTGGCTGATCGCGAACGACACGAAAAACGCCATCAGGCTCATCTGCACCGCGTGCGTGTCGGTGTGCAGCGCCACGCCGATCGCGGGCAGCGCCGGCAGGTACATGTCGATCGCGAACGGGCCGATGGCCGAGAGCAGGCCCAGCACCAGGGCCATGCGGAGAAACTTGGGATTCGTCATCGGGCAGGAGTATCAGGGAAATCCCCATGTGACGCCGCGGGGCGGTCTCGCACTGACCTGCTACGTCGGTGGGCCGACGCGGCGCGCGAGAACATGGCTGATGGCATCGGCCAGGCCGCCCTGATCGAAAGGCTTGGCGAGTCGCAGCGCCTTCGCGTCCAGCCGTTCCGGCGCTTCGCTGAAGCCCGTGGCCAGGATGACCGGCATGTCAGGCCGCTCTGTCGCCAGCCTGGCGATCAGTTCGGTGCCGGTCATGCGTGGCATCGCCTGGTCGGTGACGACGAGGTTGATGTCGGGCCTTCCGAGGATGAGATCCAGCGCCTCTTGTGCCGAGGTTGCGGGGAGCACGCCATGCCCGAGGTCTTCGAGCATGGCCACGGTGCCGGCGAGCACCAGCACGTCGTCGTCCACCGCGACGACGACCAGCCGCTCTCCCGTCGCCACACGGTTGCCGGGGTCAGGCGGCTGCGAAGGTTCAACGCCGGCCGCGGCAACAGGCAACCAGAGATCCGCCTGCGTGCCCACACCCTCGGTACTCCGCAGGACAAACTGGCCGCCCAATTGGGCGGCCAGTCCGTGCACCATCGGAAGCCCGAGTCCCGTCCCCTTGCCGACCCCTTTGGTCGTGTAGAAGGGTTCCATCGCGCGGGCGAGCGTCACCTCGCTCATGCCGCTGCCGGTGTCTGCGATGCTCAGGCACACATACTCTCCCGGCGGCAAGCCGATGACATGCGCGTCGACCGTTTCGAGTCGCGCACCGACGGTCAGCGTGCCGCCGTCGGGCATCGCGTCCCGCGCGTTGACTGCGAGGTTGAGGAGTGCGAGCTCGAAATGATTGACGTCGATCAGAACCGGCCGAAGTCGCGAGGGGAAATCCAGAACGATCTGAATTGTCGAGCCGAGAGACCGTTCGAGAAGGTCCCTCATGCCGGCGACAACGTCCTGAACGTAGACAACGACCGGCTCGAGCTCCTGGCGACGCGCAAAGGCGAGCATTCGCTGCGTGAGCGTCACGCCGCGTTTCGCGCCTTGCACCGCGTTGTCGATCAGGCGTTTCGACTTCTCGTCATCGGGAATGTGGCGCCTGAGCAGTTCGAGGCTGCTGAGCACCACCATCAGCAGGTTGTTGAAGTCATGTGCCACGCCACCGGTCAGCTGGCCGATCGCGTCCAGCTTCTGTGCCTGGAAGAGCGTTTCTCGGGCACGTTCGAGTGCCAGCGACGCGTCGCGCTTCTCGGTGACGTCGCGGGTGATTTTCGCGAACCCGATGATGTCGCCGGTGCCGCCCCGAATCGGGTCGATCACGACGCTGGCCCAGAACTGCGTGCCGTCCTTGCGCACGCGCCAGCCCTCGCTTTCGAACCGCCCTTCCGCTGCGGCGACGGCGAGGGCGGAGGCCGGTCGGCCCGCGGCACGATCTTCCTCGCGATAGAAGCGGGAGAAGTGCGTGCCTACGACCTCGTGCGGTGCATAGCCCTTGATGCGCTCCGCGCCGGCATTCCAGTTCGTCACCATGCCGGTCGGGTCGAGCATGTAGATCGCGTAGTCGGTGACGCCTTGCACGAGCAACCTGAACTGCTCCTCGCTGCGACGCAGGGACTCCTCAGCCGCCCGGCGCTCAGTCAGATCCCGGGTCACCTTCGCGTAGCCGAGGAATTCGCCATCGGAGCCAATGATCGGATCGACGACGACATGTGCCCAGAAGCGCTCGCCGCTCTTTCGCACGCGCCAGCCCTCCGCGTCGAAACGGCCTTCGTGCCTTGCGGTGGACAAGGTCCGGGCCGGCAAGCCGGCGGCGACATCCTCGGGCAGATAGAACTGCGAAAAATGGCGGCCGACGATCTCCTGCTCGGTGTAGCCCTTCAAGCGCTGCGCGCCCGAGTTCCAGCTGACGACGAACCCCTCGGGGTCGAGCATGTAGATCGCATAGTCGGTGACGGCGTCGACAAGCAGTCGATAGCGCTCCTCCGTGTTGAAGCGCAACCTCAAATCGTTGTTGTGTTCCACGGTTCGGGGTCCGGTCGCTCACTGTTCTCGACGATTCTTCGGTCAGTTGGTCGACTGCGGCGACTCTACCGCCCTTTGGCGAGCGGCCACCCGCATGTCTTTTGACATGTCTGTCTGACGATAGAATCTTTGCGGTGCCGCGTTCGCAGGCCTTTTTCCCGCTGTATCACTTGCGCAATTCCATGCGCCCCGGATGACCCCATGGCCACTTCTGAGCGTGTGCGAGTCGTGGTCGTGGACGACCATCGCGACTTGGCTGACAGCCTCGTCGAGTTGCTGCTGCTCGAGGGATTCGACGCCAAGGCGAGCTACGACGGGCGCGAGGCCCTCGCACTGCTCACGATCTTTCAGCCGCATTGCATTCTGTTCGATATCGCAATGCCTGGCCTGGACGGCCTCGAACTGGCGCGCCAACTGCGCCGCATGCACGGCGACGACATCATCCTGCTGGCGATGACAGGCAACGTTCAAGATGCGCGCGTGGCCGATGCCTTTGCCGTCGTCGACCATTACTTCGCGAAGCCCTTCGACATGGCCGATCTGCTGAAGGTTCTGGGACCTGCGCGTTGAGTCTCTGGAGGATCGACACATGATCACGCTCTGTGGCTTCCGGCTCATCTCTCCCGAGGGACGCGGCGAGACCACGGATCTCCGGGCAAGACCGATCTGATAGAGCCGTTCCCGACGGTGAAGGCCTATTACGAGCGCTGTCAGGCCCGCCCTGCGTGGCAGCGCACCCGCGCTCTCTACGCCGAGCTGTCGGGGTGAGTGTGGACGACATCCGCCAGCAAGCGCTGCCACGGTATTCGGGCATTGCCGCAACGGGTGCCGTCACGCGGCGGGCCTGCCATGGCGCCAAACACACGAGGGGTGACGTTCATATTCAACTGGCTCAAGCAGCTCGACCGGCACGTGCCGGTGCGCTAATCGGTGTGGCTGCTGTGCGCCGTGGGCACGCTGCTGTGCGCGTTCACCTGGGTCGCGTTCGGCGTCGGTGGCTGGCTCGTGCCGGTGTTCGCATTCGGCGTCGGCTTGGGCTTTCGCGACAGGCACCAGACGCGCCAGTCGGTGCTGCGCAACTACCCGATCATCGGGCGCTTTCGCCTCCTGCTCGAATTCATCCGGCCCGAGATGCGCCAGTATTTCATCGAGGGCGACAACGAGGCCGCGCCGTTCTCGCGCCAGCGGCGCTCGCTCGTCTACCAGCGCGCGAAGGACGACGTGGACAAGCGGCCGCAAGGGGGAGGTGGCGCCACGCTCTACCTGCAGATGGAATGCGTGCCCGCGCGCAACGGCGCACCGCGCACCGGCCCCGGGGCTTGTCACCCATGCCGGCCGGGCTTGCAACCCGCTGGCCGCCGGGCCTGCGCTACCCCGCCGCCACGATCACGTGCGCCTGGATCTTGCCGGCCACCGGGCCTTCGCCATGGCGGCGGGCGATCGCCTGCGTCGCGCGGTCGATGGCGAGCTGGAGCAGGCCGGCGTCGCGCGCCTCGATTTCGTTGCGCAGCGGCGTTCCCTGGCAATAGGCGATGGCGGCGTCGCGTGCCGAGGGCGCGCGACTCAGTTCCGCGCGCGTCTCGATCTCGGTGTCGGTGAAGCCCGCGCGGCTCACTTCGTCGCGGATCAGTGCGATGTCGTGATAACCGTGGGGCGTGCGGGCGAGGAATCGCGGCGGGTCGCGCGGAAAGACCGTGGCGACGGCGTTCGTGACGTCGTCGGCAAAAGCGTTCTCTTCGATCCGGTCCCAGACACTGAAGACAAAGCGCCCGCCCGGCCTCAGCGCACGGCGCGCCTCGGCGTAGCCGGCGACCCGGTTGGGGAAAAACATCGCGCCGAACTGGCAGCAAACGACGTCGAACGAGGCATCTTCGAACGGC
>JAZJZJ010000035.1:0-9494 GCA_040389925.1 Pseudomonadota bacterium | reverse complement strand
GATCGCGAAGCTGCCGATCACCATGCAGATCAGCGGCAGCGTGATGTGCCAGAAATAGTCGGCGATGCGCGCCGGCCAGGCGAGCTCGGCCCAGTTGTCGGAGGTCAGGCCGCGCAGCGGGAACAACTCCCAGAACGTGCCGCCGGCGAACAGCACGATCAGGAACAGGCCGAGCACGAAGCCGGGAATCGCGTAGCCGATCAACACCACCAGCGAGGTCAGCACGTCGAAGCGCGAGCCCTCACGCACCGCCTTGACCACACCCAGCGGGATCGAGATCAGGTAGGTGAACAGAAAGGTCCACAGCCCCAGGCTGATCGAGACCGGCAGCTTCTCCTTGATCAGCTGCCACACGTCCTTGTTCTGCAAAAAGCTGCGGCCCAGGTCGAAGCGCAGAAAGTTGCCCACCATCTCGACGAAGCGCACATGCGCCGGCTTGTCGAAGCCGTATTGCTTCTTCAACGCGGCGATCTGTTTGGCGTCGTTGTCGCGCCCGGCCTTGTAGCCGCTGCCCTCGCCGCCGCCCTGGCCGGCGCGCGCTTCGGCCATCAATTGCTCGACCGGGCCGCCGGGCACGAACTGGACCACGATGAAGGTGATCGCGAGCGCGCCGAACAGCGTGGGCACCATCAGCAGGATGCGTTTGAGGAGGTAGCTCAGCATGGGTTCGCTCTCGAATCCGGGGCCGCGGTGGCGGCCGTCATGGGGTGGTCGCGTTCTTCAGCCACCAGGTCGTGATCGGCCACGCCGGGTAGAACGGGTCGGCCGGGCTGTCGATCGAGTAGTACTTCGGCCGCACCTTGGGCATGCCGAACTTGTCCCAGTACGAAGCACGTTCGTTGGCGAAATACAAGTAAGGCACCTGCCACCAGTTCCACATCACGACCCGGTCGAGCGCGCGGCTCACGTTGCGCAGCTCGTCGAGCGTGGCCGCCTCGCCCATCGTCTTGAGCAGGCTGTCGACGGCGGCGCTCTTCACGCCGCGGTAGTTGCTGTTGCCTTTTTCGTCGGCCGACTTCGAGCCATACAGCGCGGTCAAATCGGCCACCGCGGGCAGCGTGAACTTGCCTTCGACGATCGCGACCATCTCGAAGTCGTACCCCTGCAGGCGGCGTTGGTAGAGCGCGAAATCGACGTCGCGGAACTTCAGTCGGGCGCCGATTTTCTCCAGGTTTTTCTGCCACTCCGGCAGGTTGCTGGCCTGCTCGCCCGGGCGCATGTACTCGATCTCGAACGCCTCGCCCGCCGCGTTGCGCAGCCGGCCGTCGGGCGCGAGTATCCAGCCGGCGGCGTTGAAGAGTTCGCGCGCCTTCAGCAAGTTGCGGCGCAACTGCGCCGGCTCGCCCTCGGTGCGCGGCGCCACAAAGGCCGGGCCGAATACGGTGGCGGGCAGCTGGCTGCGAAACGGTTCGAGCAGCTTCAGCTCGGCCGGCGACGGCGGCCCGACGGCGGCGAACTCGGTGTTGGCGAACATGCTGTCGGCGCGGATGTACTGCTTGTAGCGGTTCACCGTCATCTCGAAGTCGTAGGTCAGCGCCACCGCTTCGCGCACCCGGATGTCCTGGAACTTGGGCAGCCGCAAGTTGAAGTCGAAGGCCTGCTGCATCTGACCGAACGCGGTCGGGAACGGATCCTTCTTGATTCGGCCGTCGTCCCACTTCGCGCCGGCGTGCTGGCGCACCCAGCTGCGCGCGCTGTATTCCTTCATGATGTCGAACTCGCCGGCCTTGAAGGCCTCGCGCGCGACGTCGTTGTCCTTGTAATAGCGGTAGACGATGCGGTCGAAGTTGAAGCAACCGCGCCGCACCGGCAGGTCGCGCGCCCAGTAGTCGAGGTTGCGCTTGTACTCGATGCGCCGGCCCGAATCGACCAGCGAAATCGTGTACGGGCCACTGGTGATCGGGTACTCGGTGACGATCTGGTCGAACTGCTTGGGTTTGCCGTCGGCGCCGAGCGCCCACTTGGCCGAGAAGACGACCATCGCGCCGACCAGAAAGACGGTGTCGTTCGACTTGTCCTTCAGGTCGAAGCGCACCGTGCGCGCATCGAGCACGACGAGCCGTTCGACGGCGGCGAGCTGGCTCTGCAGCGCAGGCAACGCGTACTTGCCCGACAGCGAATCGAAGCTGTACTTCACGTCGGCCGCCGTCACCGGGTCGCCGTTGTAGAACTTCGCTTTCGGATGCAGCCGGAACGTGACCGACGACTTGTCGGGCGCGACCAGCATCTCTTCGGCGAGCAGGCCGTAGATCGTCTGCGGCTCGTCGGCCGACAGCAAGGTCAGCGCCTCGAACATGAACAGCGTGTTGCCCGCCGGGGCATTGCCCTTCAGCGTGTAGTTGTTGAACTTGTCGAAGCTGGTGCGCCGGTCGGGTTGCTTCAGGTACAGCGTGCCGCGCTTCGGCGCGGCCGGGTTCGCGTACTCGAAGTTCTGGAAGTCGCGCGGGTACTTGGGCTTGCCGAAGGCGGCGTAGCCATGGGTCCAGACGCCGAGCAGCGGTGCTTCGCCCGCGGCGGCGGCGTCATCGGCGGCAAAGGACGGCAGCGCCGCTCCGCCGAGGGTCGCGGCGGTGGCAGAAAGCAGCGCGCGGCGTGCGTGGCTGATCGGGTCGGGTGAATGCGGCAACGAGCTTTTCGGCATGGCGCGGATGCTAAGGCAAGCGCCATGCCGGCCGGATCAGGTTTACACCCGCCCGCGGCGGTGCGAACTCACGCCGTCTGCTTCGGCGCCGGCTTCAGCAGCGCGGCGCAGTTCGTGCGCTTCGGGTCGTTGGCATCGAGCGCGCCGCACACGCCGTCGAGCTGCGTCTGCAGCCGCTTCATGGCCGCGCTGTGCGCGCCGCCCTTGTTCCAGGCCTGCAGCTTCGTACCGATACGCTGCAGCGAACGCCCGCTGCGCTCGTAGAACGCATCGGGCTGCTTGGCGGCCTCGGCGAACAGCTGGCTCGCGGCCTTCTCGATGCGCGCCTCTTCCTGGGGCCCCAGTTCGACCAGCGCGTTGAGATAGCTCGCGCCCCATTGCAGGCGCGTCGCCGGGCCCTCGCTCTTGTCGAAGGCCTGTTCGTACCAGTTCAGCGCCTCGGCCTTGTCGCCGCGCGCCTTGGCGTTGCTGGCGAGCGCGCTCATCAGGTAGTACGGCGAATGGCTCTTCGCGAGATTCGCTTTCAGCAGCGTGTCGGACTCGGCGCCGAGCCCGGCGCGCTCCAACAGGTACGCCGCCGAGGTGATGACGGCTTGGCGCTCGTAGCCGTCGGTGATCTCGCGGTCGACCATCGCGGTGTGCGCGCGGATGTCGGCGACCAGCGCGTCGGGGAGCGTCGGCTTCGTGCCCTTCGGCGTGTCGATCGCCGCGAGTTCGACCTGCGAGATCAGCGCCGTCAGGCGATCGGCGCGCGACAGCGTCGTGTCGGCCTCGAAGCGCTTCAGCGCGCCGTCGAACGCGGTCAGCAGCTCGGCGCGCTGCGGCGTGCCTTTGGCGCTGAGCGCGCGTGTGATGTCGGTCGCGTAGTTGGTCAACACGTCCATGTAGGCGCGCGCGGTCGGCGCATCGGCCAGCACCTTCAGCAGCGTGGCTTGCGCGGCCGCATCCGGCTGGGCCGGCGCCTTGTCGCTGTCGACCGCGGCGAGCGCCTTCAGGCGCAGGCGGGTCGCGATCTCGGTCTGGTCGGCCGGGCAGGCGTCGGCGAGTTGCTTCAGTAGCGCCGGCACGCCGTCTTTCGGCACGAGTTGCTGCTGGTCGGTGTCGAACGAATAGAACGCCAGCAGACGCCAGTCATTGGCGCTCAGGCCGGCGCCGCCGGTCTTGGCCGCCGCGAGCACGTCCTTCACCGGCTTCTGCGCGTTCATCCCGAGCGTCAGCACCTGGGTGTAGCGCTCGCCCTCGACCTCGCCCGGCAGCCGCGTCAGCTCGGTGCCTTGCGGGTTGAACAGCACCATCGTCGGGTAGCCGCTGACCTTGAAGCGCGCGCCGATCTTTTGCGCGCCGGGCGTGTCGCCGTCGACATAGACCGGCACGAAGGCGCGCGAGCGCTCGATGAAATCCTGGCGGTTGAACAGCGTCGCCTTGATCTGGTTGCACGGCGGGCACCACTTCGCGCCCCAGTAGACGAACACCGGCTTGGTCTCGGCCCTGGCCTGCGCGAACGCGGCGTCGACATCGGCGTCGCTGGCGGCGTACTTCCACGCGATGCCGGTCTCGGCATGGTCGGTCGGCTTGGCCGCGGTGACGGGCGCGGCAACAGGTGGCGGCGCAACGTCGGCCGGCTTGGAGCAAGCGGCCAGGAATGCGGCCGATGCGACAACGGCGGCGACGGCGGTCAGAGCGGGATACGGGGTGCGGAACATGTGAAGACTCCTGGCTGGAATGCGCAGCGAAGTACGCAGTGTAGAGATTCAATCGACCGGCGCAGGTGCCTCGCGCACCGGGTCGTTCGGCTTGCTCGACGCGTACTGGGCGACGGCGACGCCGGCGAGCGTCAGCGCCGCGCCGGCGAGTTTGGCGCCGGTATAGCGCTCGCCGGTCAGCGCCCACGCGACGAGGCCGGCGACCGGTGGCATCAGGTACATCAGCGGTGCACTGCGGGCCACGCCGCGCACCGCGTTGACCCAGCCCCAGACCAGCCAGCCGAGAAACGCCGAGATCAGCACCGCGTAGCAAAGCCCCAGCCAGATCATCGGGCTGACCTCGCGCCAGTCGACCGCCAACCCGGCCGGCAGGCTCAGCAGCACGACCGGGCCGCTGCCGAGCAGCGTCGCGTAGGCCATCACCGTGACACCGCCGTGGCGCTCGATCAGCGGTTTGGCGCTGACGGTGTAGTACGAGAAGAACGACGCGGCGACGAGCAAGGTGATGTCGCCACCGCTGGCCTGCCAGTGGCCGCCGAGCAGCTTGTCGGACAGGAACACGAGCACACCGGCGCAGGCCACCGCGACGCCGGCGACCTGGCCGCGCGTCAGTTGCTCGACGCCCTGCCAGCGCAGGATCAGCAAGGTGAAGACCGGCCCGCAGGCGAGGATCAGCGAACTCGAAAACGCGGTCGACCAGTGGATGCCGTAAGTGACCAGACCGACGTGCAGCAGGTGACCGGCCAAGCCCAGCTTGAGCAGCGCGAACAGATCGGCACGCGGCACGCGCGGCCACTTGAAACCGTCGCGCCACAGCAGCAGCGCGGCGGCCGCGACCGGCATCATCAGGTAGCGCGCGAACAGGAAGCCGCCCGGCGACAGCGCTGTGAACACCGCCTTCTGCACGCTGAAATTCGAGCCCCAGACCGCGACCATCGCGACGGCCGCCCACAGCGCCTGCCGCGCGCGGTCGGGCGCCGCTCGCTGCGGCAAAGGCGTGTCGGCAGTCGCGTCGAGCGCAGGCGGCATCCGGGTCAACTCTCGGGTGGAAACCCTGAAGTGTCGCCGAGTTGGGCTTGCGCGTCGTCCAGCCGCCACCCTTCCAGCGGTGTGGATCGGGCCAGCGCCATCCACAGCCCGAACGGCATCTGCATCGCGCGCCTCGGCGCCGGGCGGGCGACATCGAGCGCGCCCGCGGTGGCGACCAGCACGCCAAACGCGGGCGGGATCTCGTCGGGCGTGGCGATGCCGGCGCGGATCACGTACCAGCACTCGCTGCTGAGCTGCAGGTAGGCGGCGCGTTTGCTCGGGCTGCGCAGGTCCGAGAGCAGATCGGCGCGGTTCACCTTCACTTCGTGCACGACCGGCTCCAAGTACGCCTCGACCGTGGTGTGGCGGATCGAGAAGACATCCGGCATCGCGATCGCCCACGCCTCGCCGACCTTCGCGCGCAAGCTCAAGCCGCGCCACGCGATGCGCCCGGCGCGCGTCATCTCGCGCGCGACGCGCTCGACCAGCCGCTCGTGCGGGTCACGCCGCGCGCGATTGCGCTGCAGCGTCTCGGCGACGAGCGCGAGGCCGGCGTCGGTGACGCGCAGCGTCTCGTGGCCGAGCGCGCCGCGCACACGCTCGAGCAGGCCGGCGGCGAGCAGTTCGATCTCGACCGCGTCCAAGCACGGCCAGCCGGCCGAGCGATAGACCTCGCGCAGCCGGCGGCGGTGCAGCACGGTGATCGTCACATCGACCATCCGCGAAGCTTACGATGCGCCACCCCGTCGCCCCTCGGAGCCGCCTTGGCCAACAGCCCGTATCCGCACTTGCTCAGTGCCCTCGACCTCGGCTTCACGACGCTGAAGAACCGTGTACTCATGGGCAGCATGCACACCGGCCTCGAAGACGGCCGCCAGCACTTCCCCGCGATGGCCGCGTTCTTCGCCGAGCGCGCGCGCGGCGGCGTCGGGCTGATCGTGACCGGCGGTTTCGCACCGAACATCGAGGGCTGGGCCAAGCCGTTCGCCGGCACCTTGTCGACCAGCGGCGGCGCGCGCCGCCACAAACTCGTCACCGATGCGGTGCACGCCGAGGGTGGCAAGATCGCGCTGCAAATTCTGCACACCGGGCGCTACGGCTACTCGCCGCTGTGCGTCGCGCCGTCGAAGCTCCAGAGCCCGATCTCGCCGTTCACGCCGCGTGAGCTGAGCGCCGCTGGCATCGAGCGCCAGATTCGCGCGTTCGTGCGCTGCGCCGCGCTGGCGCGCGAGGCGGGCTACGACGGCGTCGAGGTGATGGGCAGCGAGGGCTACCTGATCAACCAGTTCCTCGTCACACACACCAACCATCGCAGCGACGAATGGGGCGGTTCGTACGAGAACCGCATGCGCCTCGCGATCGAGATCGTGCGCCGCGTGCGCGAGGCGGTCGGGCCCGACTTCATCATCATCTACCGGCTGTCGATGATCGACCTGATCCCTGACGGCAGCAGCTGGGACGAAGTCGTCGCGCTCGCGAAGGCGGTCGAGCGGGCCGGTGCGACGATCATCAACACCGGCATCGGCTGGCACGAGGCGCGCATCCCGACGATCGCGACCAGCGTGCCGCGCGGCGCTTTTGCGTGGGTCACGCAAAAGATGCGCAAGGAACTGCGCAGCGCCGGGCTGACGATCCCGCTGGTCACCAGCAACCGCATCAACATGCCCGAGGTCGCCGAAGCGATCCTGGCCGAAGGCTGCGCCGACATGGTCAGCATGGCGCGGCCGCTGCTCGCCGATGCCGAGTTCGTCGTCAAGGCCGCGGCGGGTCGGCGCGACGAGATCAACACCTGCATCGCCTGCAACCAGGCGTGTCTCGACCATGCGTTCAAGTCGCAGCTCGCGTCCTGCCTCGTGAACCCGCGCGCCGGCCATGAGACCGAACTGGTGTTGCGGCCGGTGACGCGCAAGAAGCGCATCGCGGTCGTCGGCGCCGGGCCGGCGGGGCTGGCGACGGCCACGTCGCTGGCCGAGCGTGGCCACGAGGTGCATTTGTTCGAGTCCGCGGCCGAGATCGGCGGCCAGTTCAACATGGCCAGGCGCATCCCGGGCAAAGAGGAGTTCAGCGAAACGCTGCGCTACTTCGCGCGCCGGCTCGACATCACCGGCGTGCGGCTGCATCTGTCGCGTCGCATGAGCGCAGACGAGCTGATTGCACAGCGCTTCGACGCGGTCGTGCTCGCCACCGGCGTGCTGCCGCGCGCGCCGAAGATCCCGGGCGCCGACGGGCCGAACGTGCTGAGCTATGTCGACGTGCTGCTGCATCAGAAGCCGGTCGGCGCGCGGGTCGCGATCGTCGGCGCCGGCGGCATCGGCTTCGACGTCGCCGAGTACCTCGCGACCGCGCCCGGCCACTCGCCGACCCTGAATCTGCATGCGTGGCTCGCCGAATGGGGCGTGGCCGACCCGGCCGCGGTGCGCGGTGGCGTCGTGCGTGCGCAGCCGGCGCCAGCGGCGCGCCACATCACGCTGCTGCAGCGCAAGGCCGGCAAGCTCGGCAAGGGCCTGGGCAAGACGACCGGCTGGATTCACCGCGCGGCGCTGCAGATGAAGCAGGTCGAGATGATCGGCGGCGTCAACTGCGAGCGCATCGGGCTGCAAGGCCTGTTCGTGACGCATGGCGACAAGCGCGCCGACGGCCAGCTGATCGAGTGCGACACCGTCGTGCTGTGCGCCGGCCAGGAGCCGCTGCGCGAGCTGCTGGCGCCGTTGAAGGCGGCGGGCATCACGACCCATTTGATCGGCGGCGCCGATGAGGCCGCCGAGCTCGATGCGAAGCGCGCGATCGACCAGGGCACGCGGCTGGCGGCGACGCTCTGAGTCGCCGCCAGCGGCGTCTGGTCAGGTTGCGGGTTTGTCGCTCAGCGCCTTCATGTTGTCGACGAGTTCCTTGCTCATCGGCGCATTCAGGTTGATCCCCTTCGGCGGGATCGGCGACATGAACCACTTCGTGTACAGCTTCGTGAACTCGCCGCTCTTCATCAGGTTCGCCAGCGTGGCGTCGACCAGCTTCTTGAACGCCGGGTCGTCGAGCCGCAGCATGATCGCGTACGGCTCGACCTGAATCGGCTCGCCCACCACCGCGAGCGAGGCCGGGTTCTGGCTGCTGGCGCGCAGGCCGTACAGCAGGATGTCGTCCATGCCGAATGCGACCGCGCGACCGCTCTCGACCAGCAGCGCCGATTCGGAGTGGTCTTTTGCAGCGACCAAGTCCATGCCGAGCTTCTTCTCTTCGTTCAGGTTGCGCAGGATCTGGAAGTTGGTCGTGCCGGTGGTCGAGACGACCGTCTTGCCTTTCAGATCGTCGATCGTCTTGATCGTCGTGCCGGTCTTCACCAGAAAGCGCGTGCCGGTGTAGAAGTAGTTGGTCGCGAACTGCACCTGCTTGCCGCGGGCGCTGTTGTTGGTGGTCGAGCCGCACTCGATGTCGATCGTGCCGTTCTGCAGCAGCGGGATGCGGTTCGCCGAAGTCACCGATTGCAGCGCCACCTTCAGGTCGGCGCGGCCGGTCGCCTTCTTCACCTCGTCGACGATCTTCAGGCAGATTTCGTGACCGAAGCCGACCGGCTGGGCCTTGTCGTCGAGGTACGAAAACGGGATCGACGACTCGCGGTAGGCCAGCGTGATCGTGCCCGAGGCCTTGACCTTGTCGAGCGTGCCGGCGGTCTGGGCCTGCGCCAGCATCGGGTTCACAAGCAGCGGCGCCGCGAGGGTCAGCATCGAGATCGATTGGAGAGCGTTCAGGCGCATGGGGGTTCCTTGTGCGATGGAGGTGAAGGCGGCACGGATCATGCCTTGGCGAGGAAAACCCCGGCAAGCAAATTTCGGGCACACGAGGGTTTGCCGCTAGCATTTGCGCCTCGGGGGAACCCGAGGCGGCCGCGGTGCTCAGAGCGCTTTGCCCCGCCCATCACATCATTCCGAGGAGCCCGCCTGCCATGACGTCGACGCTGAAGAAGACCGCCCTGCTGATCGCCCTGACCGCGTGTGCCGCAGCCGGCCACGCCGCCGACGAGCCGAAGCTGCTCAACATCTACAACTGGTCCGACTACATCGCCGACGACACGATCAGGAACTTCGAGAAAGAGACCGGCATCAAGGTCAACTACGACAACTACGATG
>JAZJZJ010000034.1:0-1698 GCA_040389925.1 Pseudomonadota bacterium | reverse complement strand
GAGTGCGAGCGGCGCGGCCTGGCGCTGCTCGTCGGTCCAGCGCAGCGCGCCGCCGCGGATGACGAACTCGCGCTGCGCGAAGAACCAGTCGGAGGCATCGCTGCCGTTGCCGACCTCGGCGCCGCTGAAGTCGAGACCGGCGACGAAAATGCGGCCGCTCGCGTCACGCCGCACTTCGAGTTGCGCGCCGTCGATCAGCAACTGCTCGAAGCGCAGTTCGAGCGACAGCAGCGAGCGCGGCGAGATCGCCGCGAACACACGCGGCAGGCGCAGCGCGGGGGTCTTGTTGGCGTCGAGCAGAACCACCTCGCGCAGCTCGAAACTCGGCACCCAGCCGCCCGACCGCACGGCGATGGCGCCGATGCGAACCGGCACACCGAGCGCCTTGCTGGCACGCTGTTCGATCGGTTCACGCCACTGCTCGATGTGGGGCAGAATCCCCCAATGGAGTGTCAGCCACGCGATCAGCAATAAGCTCCAGACCGTGAAAACAAGCCCGAGCAGCACGCGCGCGATCCAACGCAGGAGCGCCCAACGCGCACCCGGGTCTGCAACAAGCTGCACCGGAGCAGCAGTCGCATCTGAATGAGTCGTGGCAGGCGGTATCAAGGACATGAAGACAAGGGTGGGCCAGCCAACGCTCGGCAGGTTGGGCAGCGGGCGTTTGCGCCGACTGCCAGCGAGACCGTTGGCGCCCGCCGTTGACGGGGCAATCTAGCACAGACCCCCGCGCAATCCATGGGTTCCAGCCTCTCCTTTACCGCCACTGACATTGCCGTCGTCCCGACCGGCGCGCCGCCGGCGCAGGCCGCGCACAGCCGCTTCGTGCAGCGCATCCGGCGCCGCTATGGCGTCGAGCTGCCACTGCTCGCCGCCGGCCTGCCCACACGCGCGCTGATCGACGCGCTGATCGATCGCCTGATCGCCGACGGCCGCGGCTTGGCCAGCGCGATGCGCGTCGCGCGCCAACTCGTGCTCGAGCGGCTCGCGGTGCTCGACATCGAGCAGGGCGCGGCCATGAGCGACGTGACCCGCGCGATGACCGAGCTCGCCGAGGCGACGCTCGACCGCGCCCTCGCGCAGGCGCGCAGAGATCACGCTGCGCGCTATGGCGCGCCACGCAGCGCCGCGGGCGCCGAAATCGATTTCTGGGTCATCGGCATGGGCAAGCTCGGTGCGCGCGAGCTGAACGTCTCGTCCGACATCGACCTGATCTACGTCTACGAAGAAGACGGCGAGACCGATGGCGCACAGACCATCAGCGCGCACGAATACTTCTCGCACGTCTGCAAGAGCCTGTACACGCTGATCGGCGAGACCACCGAAGACGGCTTCGTGTTCCGCGTCGACCTGGCGCTGCGGCCGAACGGCAACTCCGGCCCGCCCTGCGTCAGCATGGCGATGCTCGAAGAGTATCTGCAGGTCCAGGGCCGCGAGTGGGAGCGTTTCGCGTGGCTGAAGAGCCGCGTCGTCGCGCCGACGGCGAGCGTTCAATCCGGCCGCGCGCTCGCGCTGCGCGGGCTCGTCACGTCATTCGTCTACCGCCGCTACCTTGACTACGGGGTGTTCGAAGGCCTGCGCCAGCTGCACGCCAAGGTGCGCGAAGAAGCGCAGCGCCGCGCCGCCGGCCGCCCCGAGCGTGCCAACGACGTGAAGCTCTCGCGCGGCGGCATCCGCGAGATCGAGTTCATCGTGCAG
>JAZJZJ010000033.1:0-13126 GCA_040389925.1 Pseudomonadota bacterium | reverse complement strand
CGAACGCGCCGATCAGCAGCGCGTAGACCGGCAGCCGCGCCGAGCAGGTCATCAACGGCGCGATCATGATCGTGGCGAGGCGGTCCTTCCAGTTCGCGATCGTGCGCGTCGCCATGATCCCGGGGATCGCGCAGGCAAAGCTCGACAGCAGCGGGATGAATGCGCGACCCGACAACCCGACCTTGCCCATCAGGTTGTCGAGCAGAAACGCCGCGCGCGGCAGGTAGCCCGAGTCTTCGAGGATCAGGATGAAGAAAAACAGGATCAGGATCTGCGGCAGGAACACGATCACGCTGCCGACGCCGGCAATCACACCGTCGACCAGCAGCGAGCGCAGCGGCCCGTCGGCCATGCGCGCGGTGACCCGTTCGCCGGCCCAGGCCATGGCCTCCTTGATCAGGTCCATCGGCACGTTGGCCCACGAGAACACGGCCTGGAAGATCAGGAACAGCACTGCGGCGAGGATCGCGAGGCCCCAGACCGGGTGCATCACGACCGCGTCGAGCCGGTGGTGGAAGCGCTTCGCGTTGGCGGCGTCGGTGGTGATGCCGGGCTCGACCGTGGTTGCCGCAACGGCGAGGATGCGGCGCACTTCGCGTTGCAGTTCGGCCGGGGTGCTCGGCGCGTGGCTGCTCGGAGCGAGCGGCGCTGGCCGCGCCGTCGCGAACTCGCGCTGCATCAGCGCGAGCAGTTCGGCGTGGCCGTCGTGCTTGACCGCGACGGTCTCGACGACCGGGCAGCCGAGCTCGGCGCCGAGCTTCGCGACATCGATGCTCAGTCCCTGCGCGCGCGCCATGTCGGCCATGTTCAGCGCGACCATCATCGGCCGGCCGAGGCGCTTCAGCTCGAGCACGAGGCGCAGGTTCATGCGCAGGTTGGTCGCGTCGACGACCGCGACGACGGCATCCGGCGCGTCTTCACCGCGGCGCTTGCCTTCGATCACTTCGAGTGTGACCTGCTCGTCGGGCGTGGCCGGCGTCAGGCTGTAGGTGCCGGGCAGGTCGATCACCGACACGCTCTGGCCGTTCGCCAGCCGGGTCGAGCCGACCTTGCGCTCGACCGTCACGCCAGCGTAGTTCGCAACCTTCTGGCGCGCACCGGTCAGCAGGTTGAACAGCGCGGTCTTGCCGCAGTTCGGATTGCCGACGAGCGCGACGCTCCAGGGCGTGTTCGGGGCGAGCGGGCTCAAGGTCTCGGACATGGGATCAGGCGGCCTGTTGGACTTCGATGCTGACTTCGACACATTGCGCTTCGAGCAGCCGCAGCCCGAACATCGCGTCGCCGATCAGCACCGCGATCGGCTCGCGCCCACCCGGCCCGCGGCGCAGCAGCTGCACCGGCTCGCCGGGGATGAAGCCGAGTTCGGCCAAGCGTCGCAACGAGACCGTGTCCACGGCGGCCGAGGTCGGGACGACGCGGGTCACCGTGGCGTGCGCACCGTTGGGCAGGTCGTTCAGGAGCATGGTCAGGGTGTGCGGCATGAATGCAAATGAGATTGTCTCTCATTTGTGTTGAAAGTTCCAAAGATCGAATCGGTGGCGCTCGCCGCCGGGGCTTTTCCCGCCGCACACCTCAGCGCAGCGGAAACTCCTGTGCGGATGGTTTTACCGGGCAGAGTGGGAGTGATTCGCAGTTCAGACGCCGCATCGCCCGTACACCGTCAAACCGTGTTGGCTTTCATTGCAAATGCGAATCATTGTCAGTCATAATGCCGACGAGCCGACGATTTGGAAGGAGCTCGATGACGGTCAGAATGGTTTCGTGAAGCCCCCGCCAGCCCTGTGAGAACAGGCCGAAGCGCGCTCGCGCAACCCTTGAAAGCCTCAGGAGCACCCCATGAAAAGCGATCCCAAAGTTGTCGAACACCTGAATGCCCAGCTCAAGAACGAGCTGACCGCGATCAACCAGTACTTCATGCACTACCGCATGCTCAAGCACTGGGGGTTCGACAAGCTGGCGAAGAAGGAATACGAAGAATCGATCGGCGAGATGAAACATGCCGACAAGCTGATGGACCGCATCTTCATGCTCGACGGCCTGCCGAACCTGCAAGACCTCGGCAAGCTGCTGATCGGCGAGAACGTGCCTGAGCTGCTGAAGTGCGATCTGCAGTCGGAGACCGGCGCGCAGGCGACCATCAAGGACGGCATCGCGTACTGCGAATCGGTGCGCGACTATGTCTCGCGCGATCTTTTGCAGGGCATCCTGGACGACACCGAAGAGCACATCGACTTTCTGGAAACCCAGATCGATCTGGTCGGCAAGGTGGGGTTGGAAAACTATCTGCAGTCGCAGATGGGTGAGGTGAGCTGAAGCGCTTCGGCGCGCGGCTCACGTGAAGAGGACGGACATGATTGTTTGCGTGTGTCGCAGAATTTCTGACCATCAGATTCGCCAGGCCGCCGCCGACGGCGCGCACAGCCTCGAATGCCTGCAGTTCGACCTCGGCGTTGCGACCCAATGCGGCCGCTGCGCCGACTGCGCTTCGCGTGTGCTGTGCGATGCGCGGGCCACCGGCAGCAATCACCAGCAGCACGTCATCACGATCGCGCGGCCGCAGCAAGCCCAGATGGCGTGAACGCGGGCAGCCGCACGCTGCCTACAATCCGCGCTTCATTGGCTCACTCGCGCGCACGCTGCGCGCCGCGTCATGCTTGACATCACTTTGCTGCGCAAGGACTTGGCGTCTGTCGTCGCCAGCCTCGAAAAGCGCAAGTCGCCCCAGCCGTTTCTCGATGTCGACCGCTTCTCGTCGCTCGAATCGGAGCGCCGCACGATCCAGGTCCGCACCGAGGAACTGCAGGCGCGCCGCAACAGCCTGTCGAAGCAGATCGGACAGCTGAAGGCCAAGGGCGAAGACACCGCAGCGGTGATGAGCGACGTCGGCGGCATCGGCGATGAACTGAAAGCGTCGGCCGAGCGGCTCGACCTGATCCAGACCGAGCTTTCGGCGATGCTGATGAGCGTGCCGAATCTGCCGCAGGCCGACGTGCCGGTCGGCGCCGACGAAACCGCGAACGTCGAGGTGCGCCGCTGGGGCACGCCGCGCACGTTCGACTTTCCGACCCGCGATCATGTCGACCTCGGCGCGCCGCTCGGCCTCGATTTCGACACCGGCGCGCTGCTGTCGGGCTCGCGCTTCAGCTTCCTGCGCGGGCCGGTCGCGCGCCTGCATCGTGCGCTCGCGCAATTCATGCTCGATGTGCAGACGCTGGAGCACGGCTACACCGAGTGCTACACGCCGTACATCGTCAACCGCGAGATCCTTGAGGGCACGGGCCAGTTGCCCAAGTTCAAGGAAGACATGTTCTGGGTCAGCCGCGGCGGCGATGAAGCCCAGGCCGAGCAGTACCTGATCTCGACCTCGGAGATTTCGCTGACCAACACCGTGCGCGAACGCGTGCTGCCGCTCGCTGACTTGCCGATCAAGCTGACGGCGCACAGCCCGTGCTTCCGCTCCGAGGCCGGCAGCGCCGGGCGCGACACGCGCGGGATGATCCGCCAGCACCAGTTCGACAAGGTGGAGATGGTGCAGATCACGCATCCCGACGAGAGCAACGCCGCGCTGGAGCAAATGGTCGGCCATGCCGAGGCGGTGTTGCAGAAGCTCGGCCTGCCGTATCGCGTCGTGCTGCTGTGCAGCGGCGACATGGGCTTCGGTTCGGCCAGGACCTACGACCTCGAAGTCTGGGTGCCGGCACAGAACACGTTCCGCGAGATCAGTTCGTGCTCGAACATGGACGCCTTCCAGGCGCGCCGCATGCAGGCGCGTTTCAAGAGCGCGGCCGGCAAGAACGAGTTCGTGCACACGCTGAACGGCTCGGGTCTCGCGGTCGGTCGAACGCTCGTCGCGGTGCTCGAAAACGGTCAGAACGCCGACGGCTCGATCACCGTGCCGGAGGCGTTGCGCCCGTACCTGGGCGGCATTGCCGTGCTGAGGCCAGATGCGGCACGAGAGGGCGCCAAAGCCTGAGCTAGAATACGAGGCTCGGCACAGACCCGCCGAAACACACCGGAGAGGTGGCAGAGTGGTCGAATGTACCTGACTCGAAATCAGGCGAACCGCAAGGTTCCGAGGGTTCGAATCCCTCCCTCTCCTCCAGCATGCGAACCCCCTGCGACGCCCTCCGTTCGCAGGGGGTTTTCGCTTGTGGATGCGCTCGCAGTCTCAGGGGCAGATTTCCATGCGCCGCGTGACGCCGCGGATGACTTCGTCGCTGAACCAGAAGAAGTAGCTCGTCACCGTGACGGTCGCGCTGTCCTTGGTGCGGGTCTTGTGCTCGACCGGCACGACCCAGCCGACGGAGCCGCCGGCGCCGCCAGTCATCGGGCAGGCACCGCGTTGTGGCGTGCCGATCACGAGTTCGCGGTTCGGGTCCAGACTCTTGGCCGTCGCGTCGAAGAAATTGGTGATGGTCGCCTCGTGGTTGCGCGGCGGCACCGAGCGCACCACGGTGTTGCGCGGAGTGGGTGCGCTGGCGCAGCCTGCGATCGTGAGGCATGCGGCCAGAAGTGCAGCGGCGATCTTCGTCATCGGTTGTCCCTGAATTGATGTGCCTGACCGGACCGACCGGTGGCACTCTGCCGGCGCGCGCCGGACCATGCCGAGTTTGCCAGTTTGCACGAATCGACAAATGTGCCGGCCCGATCGGCGGGAATTCGTCACACCAACGGCGTGCTGCGCGCGGGCAACGGTTCACAGATCTTTACGGGGCAGCCAAGCCGTCTTCACGGCCGACACAGATCATGGTTCGATGGGCAATCTGCCCGACCCTCCGGAGATGACGATGCGCAAAATGGGAGCGGCAGACCTGCCGCAGCAAGGTTCCAGACTCGTGATGCGGCTGATGGCTGTCAGCGTGTTCGTTGTGGCGGCCGCGGGTGCCGCGTTTTCGGCGCATGCGCAGGGTCACCACGGCCCGGGCCGCGGCGGGCCGGGTGGCGCGGGGATGATGATGTTCGGTGGTGCGCCGGAGCAGGTCGGCCGCTCGGTTGATCGGATGCTCGACGGCCTGAACGCCACCGACGCGCAACGCACGCAAATCAAGCAGATCGCGACGGCCGCGGCGGCCGATCTGAAGACCCAGCGCGACGCCGCCCGCGGCCTGCGCGAGAAGGGCCTGCAGATCTTCACCGCGCCGAGCGTCGACAGCGCCGCCGCCGAAGCGCTGCGCCAGCAGATGAGTGCCCAGCACGAGCAGGCCAGCAAGCGCATGCTGCAGGCGATGCTCGACGTCGCCAACGTGCTCACACCCGAGCAGCGCGCCAGGATCGGCGAGCGCATGAAGGAGCGCCAGGCCGTGATGAAGGACCGCATGCAGCGCATGCACCAGGAGCGCCCGCCGCGCGCTGCGCGTGCGGCCTCGCAGCCGGCCCCGCAAAAATGATGCGGGCAAAGGCTATGCTCACCTCCGACAGCGGCTTGGCCGCACTCGCCCTCCAAAGTGCCGTGATGTCTGCCTCGCACCCGTCGAACTCGCCCCATGCCATGAGCGCCCGTTTGCTGCTGATCGACGACGACGCCCGCTTGGCGTCGATGGTGGGCGACTACCTGCGCAACTCCGGCTTCGAGGTCGAGACCGCGGGCTCGCTCGCCGCCGGTCGCGAGCGCCTGACTGCCGAGAACTTCGACGCGCTGGTGCTCGACCTGATGCTGCCCGACGGCGACGGCCTCGACCTGTGCCGCGAGTTGCGTGCCGACACGCGCCACCGCCACCTGCCGCTGCTGATGCTGACCGCGCGCGGCGAGCCGATGGACCGCATCGTCGGCCTCGAACTCGGTGCCGACGATTACCTGCCCAAGCCGTTCGAGCCGCGCGAGTTGCTGGCCCGCGTCAAGGCCTTGCTGCGCCGCGCCACGCCGCAGCCGGCCGGCGACGACGTGCTGCGTTTCGGCCGCCTCGAAGTCGACCTCGGCGCGCGCGTGGCCCGGCTCGACGGCACGATCTGCGACCTCACCGGGCACCAGTTCGACCTGCTTGTCGTGCTCGCGCAAAGCCCCGGCCGGGTGCTCTCGCGCGACCAGATCATGGACTCGCTGAAAGGCCATCCGCTCGAAGCCTTCGACCGCTCGATCGACGTTCACATCTCGCGCATCCGCGCCGTGATCGAAGACGATCCGAAGCTGCCGCGCCGCGTCCTCACCGTGCGCGGTGCAGGCTACGTGTTCGCACGCAAGCAGGACGCCGACGAGGCCCGCGAGTCCTGATGGATGGCACCGGCGCAGCGAGCGTGATTCGGGCCGCCGCGCCGGGCCGCCCCAAGCAAGGCCCGACCCTTCCGGAGGGTCGATCGCGGTACGCCGCAATCGGGGTGCTGTCATGACGCGCGCGTGAAGAATCTCTATCTGCGCATCTACGCCACGGTCGTGGTGTTGTTGCTGCTGTTCGCGGCGGCCTCGGGCTGGATCTTCCAGCGCCACATGGAGCAGGAGCGCGTGCGCGCCGAGGCCGTGCTCACCGAGCGCATGGGCGCCTGGGCCGAGTTGATTCAGCGCTCGCTGCCGGGCCACGATCAACCGGCTGTCGACCAGGCGGCCGCGCTGCTCGAATGGTCGCAGCGGCTGCGCCTGCCGCTCGCGCTCGACGGCGAAAACGGCGTGCGCATCGCGCAGTCCGACTCGTTCGTGCGGCGCCAGAACGAAGGCGGCGCGGTGCGTGGTCTCGCGGTGCGGCTCGACGATGGCCGGACGCTGTGGATCATGCGCCCCGGGCTGGTTCGCAAGGGCGGCGGCCGGCTCGGCATCGGCGGTCCGAAGCCCGATGGGCGGCCCGGCGCGAGCGAGGGGCCGGACGGACCGCCGCCGTTCCTGCCGTTTCTGCCGCCGGGGTGGCAGCAGGGCGTCGGGCTCGTGGTGGTGCTCGTGATTCTGTTTGTCGCGGTCGCGGTCGGTGCCTGGCCGGTGGTGCGGCGCCTGACGCGCCGCCTCGAGGCACTGAAGCTCGGGGTCGAGCAGTTCGGCGCGGGTCAGTTGAGTCACCGTGTGCAGGTCACCGGCCACGACGAAGTGGCGGCGGTGGCGTCGAGCTTCAACGTGGCCGCGGCGCGGGTCGAGGCGCTGGTGCGCTCGCACCAGTCGCTGCTCGCAAACGCGAGCCACGAACTGCGCTCGCCGCTGGCGCGCATGAAGATGGCGGTTTCGATGCTCGAAGACGCGCCGCCGGCGCAGCGCGCGCGGCTGCGCCAGGAGATCGACACCAACGTCGGCGAGCTCGACGCGCTCGTCGAGGAGGTGCTGCTCGCGAGCCGGCTCGACGCCGCCCCCACACCGGAGCGCAACGAGCGTGTCGAGTTGCTCGGCATGGCGGCCGAAGAGGCGGCGCGCGTCGACGCCGCGGTCGACGGCGTGCCGACCAGCGTGGTCGGCGAAGACCGGCTGATCCGCCGCGCGCTGCGCAACCTGCTCGAGAACGCGCGCCGCTATGGCGGCAACGATGTCGAGGTGATCGTCGGCACGCGCGGCGGCCGCGCCGAACTGCGCGTGTGCGACCGCGGGCCTGGCGTGCCCGAGGCGATGCGCGAGCGCATTTTCGAGTCGTTCTTCCGCCTGCCCGGTCATGCCGAGCAGGCCGGCGGCGTCGGCCTGGGCCTGAGCCTGGTCAAGCAGATCGCCGAACGCCACGCCGGCAGCGTGCGCTGCGAAGGGCGCGAGGGCGGCGGGAGTTGCTTCGTGCTGTCGTTGCCGCTGGCTTGAGCGGTCGCGTCACCCGGGCGTCGTTGCCGGTTGCGCTTCGCGGGCACGTTCGGCGTACTTGTTGAAGCGCCACGCCGTGCCGTCCATCGTGATGCGACGCCAGGTCTGGCGCTTCTCGCTCGGTGTCATCACCGGCCAGTGCTGGACCTCGTCGAAGGTGCGGCCGCAGCCCTTGCAGATGTCGTCACCCTGGCTGGTCGAGCAGATCGCGATGCAGGGCGCGTCGGGCGTGCTCGCGTACCAGGCGAGCCAGGCGTCGCGGGCCTTCGGCGGCATCGTCGCCTCGTCGCACTCGACCTCGTGGTAGTAGACCATCAGCGCGTAGACGGTGCCGAGCGCGCGCACTTCGGCGCAGGCGGTGATGCCGTCGGGCGACGGCGAGCGCTCGCGCCACCAGTTGATGGCGGACTCGATGTCGGTGATGTGCAATGCGGCCATGGTGGGGGCGCCAAGGATAGCGCGCCAGCGTCGCAAACTTTGATACCCTTTGACGATGACCACGATGCCCGATCACCTCGACGCGGCCCACCGCATCGACGACCTCGCGACGCTCGCTGCACTGTACGGCGAGCCGGGCGAGACCTCGATCCGCAAGGAAACCGATCATCTGCACCCGCACTACCGCGCGATCGTCGCGGCGGCGCCGTTCGCAGTGCTGGCCACCGCCGGCCCCGAGGGGCTCGACGCCTCGCCGCGCGGCGACGCGCCGGGGTTCTGCGTCGTCCAGGACGAACGCACCTTGCTGCTGCCCGACCGGCGCGGCAACAACCGCACCGACAGTCTGCGCAACGTGATCCGCGATCCGCGCGTCGCGTTGTTGTTCCTGGTGCCGGGCATGGGCGAGACCCTGCGCGTCAACGGGCGCGCGCACATCAGCGTCGCGCCCGACCTGCTCGCGCGCTTCGCGGTCGAGGGCAAGTTGCCGCGCTCGGTGCTGGTGATCGCGGTCGAGACCGTGTACTTCCAGTGCTCGCGGGCGATTCAGCGCTCGGCGCTGTGGGATGCGTCGCGCCAGGTCGTGCGCGCCACGCTGCCGTCGCCCGGTGCGATTCTCGGTGCGCTCACCCAGGACGCGATCGACGGCGCGGCCTACGATAGTGAGCTTCCGGGCCGCCTGAAGACCAGCCTGTACTGATGCCGATGATCCCGATGGAGAACCAACGAATGACGAACCCCCTGCGCGTGTGGGGCAGCTTGGCGCTGTGCGTGCCGCTCGCGCTGCTCGGCGCCTGCGCCTCAGCCGACAAGCCCAAACCGGTCGTGGTCCGGAGTGTGATCCAGGCGCCGGGCAAGGCCCATGTGACGGTGTCGAATGCCAGCGACGGCGCCAGCGTGGTGCTCGACGCCACGCAGGAGTTGCATGTGAACTTGGCGCTCTCGGGCTGGGAGGTCGCGAACAACATGGACTGGTCAGTCACCGACCTGAAACCCGGCGTGCTGACCGCGCTCGGCTCGCGCTTCGACCGCAGCGCGCGCGACGTGAACCCGCTGGAATCCGAAGGCTCGGCAGTCTGGCGCTTCAAGGCCCAGGCGCCGGGGCAGATCCGGCTGACGTTCGGGCTGCGCCGGCCCTACAGTGTGGGCCCGCCGCTCAAGAGCGTCAGCTTCGACGTGACGGTCAAATAGCGTGGTCTGACATGCGATGAGCGCCGCGCCGACGCTTCGCCTCGCCACGCGGGCCGATGCGCCGGGCATCGCGGCGCTGTCGCGCGACCGCATCGAGCAAGGCCTGGGCTGGAGCTGGACGGCGCCGCGCGTGCTGCGCAGCATCGCCGATCGCAGCACCAACGTGGTGGTCGCCGGCAACGCCGGACGCATGCTCGGCTTCGGCATCATGAAGTACCACGACGACGAGGCGCATTTGCTGTTGCTCGCGGTGCGCGCCGACGCCGAACGGCGCGGCATCGGCGCGGCGCTGGTGGCGTGGCTGGAGCAGGCGGCGTTGATCGCCGGCGTCGGGCAGGTCTACCTCGAAGCGAGGCTGGCCAACGGCGCGGCGCGCGCGTTCTATGCGAAGCTGGGCTACCGCGAGATCCAGACGCTGCCCGGTTACTACCAGGGGCGTGAGGCCTGCGTGCGGCTGGCCAAGGATCTGTGGTTGGCGCCGGTGGCGCCGACCTGATCGGCGATCAGGCCAAGACCGACCCGCCGAGCGCCGTGCGGTCGGCGCCACCGAGGGTCGAGTACAGCGTGCCGCCGTCGCGCGGCATCAGCACGTCGATCGCACGGTCGAGCGCGGCCGTGGCGCGCGCGAGCGACTCGCGCTGCGCGGCGACCTGACCGCTGGTGTTCGCCAGGCGATGCCGCAGCGCCGGCGGCACCGCGCCGCGTCGCGCCGCCAGCGCGAACTGATCGACCGCCGCCGCGAGTGCGCGGTGCAGTTCGGTCGCGTGGGTGTCGATGCCCAGCGTGTCGCGCACGCACAGCGCCATGCCCAATGCGCTGAGCCGATATTCGACGGCGGCGAGAGCGGATTCGAGATCGGATTCGGGAACCGGGGAGGACATGGGGTGCGAGCCTGTGGTGAGAGAAGACGTGTTCAGGTCTGGACCTTGCCCAGCAGCTCTGCCGCATTCGAGATCAGCTTGTCGGCGATCGCTTCGGGGTTGACCTTGAACGTGCCGTCGTCGATGGCCTTGGCGATGCGGGCCACCTTCTCGGCGTCGAACTCGGCTGTCGCGCCGCTGGTCAGCAGCGTCGCGGCGGTGCTCGAGAGCTCGATCGTGGCGCTCGCGTCGGCTGCGTCGGTCTTCTTGACCGCACCGCTGCGGGCGGCGGCCGCATGGGCCACGCCGTTGGCCGAAGCGTGACCGTTCGTGACCGCGGCGGGCGGGGGTTTGTCTGCCGGATTGCCGATCTTCATGATGCTCTCCAAAGGCCGGGGGAAGTGCCCTGGCCATTCAATGTGCACCTTGTATCGGCCCGGGTCGGGGCGACTTTAGAGATTTTTGGGCGACCCGGGGCCGGAGTGTTGTTCACAAGCTCAGTTCCACCCGGCGCTCGCCGACCGGCTGGCCGGTGACGATCCGCCCGCCTTCGGTGCGCAGGCGCACCGGCTGGCCCTCGATGCCGGGGTTCAGCGCCTGGGCCTCGCCGGCGACGCTGAAACCCTCGCCCTGCGCCACCACCGTGACCGTCTCGCCGGCGGCGAACCACTGGCGCGCCTTCAGGTGCGACTGGCGCAGCCCCTGACCGGGCTTCAGCGCCCGCGTCAGCGTGCGGCCGACCGCGAGATCGGCGTTGGTGATGGGCGCGGCGTTGTCTTCGGCCAAGTCGACTTCCGCCAAGGTCAGGTCGGCGGCGCTCAGCACGCTGCCGGACGACAAGCCCGAGGTCGCGACCAGCGCGGTGCCGAACACCTTCACGGTGACCGGCAGATAGACATTCCACTTCGTCGGGCCTTGCACGCAGCGCAGGCCGATGCGGCTCTTGCCCCACATCCGCATGCCGTCGGGCACGTAAGGCTGAATCTGTTGACAGGGTGCGAGGCGCAGGCGCGGGTCGAGCTGGCCGACCTCGACCTCGAAGCGCGCTGCGCCCGACTGCGCATGAGGGGTCGTGCCACCGAGCGCGAGCTGGCGCACCTGCTGCGCCACACCGTTGTCGAGGCCGTTCGGGGCGTCGGCCGGGGCGTTCTGCGCGAGCGCGGCGCCCTGCGCCGAGCCGAACAGCAGGGCGATGAACAGGGCGAGGGCGGGCCGAAAGCGCATGCCGAACTGTAGGAGCGCGAGCCAACGCGCATGGCCGCGAATTGGCCGGTGAACCGGCCGCTTATCGCGCTTATGTTTTGAGACCCGCTCTCCACAATCCGCCCACATCGCCCCAATGCGACAACCTTGCGACAAGGCACCCCATGCTGAACCGACTCACCGATTCGCTCGACTTTCAGGCCCAGGCGCTGAGCCTGCGCTCGGAACGCCAGCGCCTGATCGCCAGCAACATCGCGAACGCCGACACGCCGGGTTACGTGGCCCGCGAGATGAACTTCGCGCAGGCCCTGAAGGAAGCGACCGGCGCCGGCCTGCCCGCCGCGAAGCTCACGGCCAGCGCGCCCGGCCACATCCCCGTCGGCAACAGCAGCGGTGGCTCGTTCAGCACGCTGCAGTACGCCGCGCCGAGCCAGACCAACCTCGACCGCAACACCGTCGACATGGACCGCGAGCGCGCCAGCTTCGTCGACAACACCGTGAAGTACGAAGCCACGCTGCGCTTCATCGGCGGCAACGTGAAGACGACGCTCAGCGCGATCACCGGCCAATAGGGGAGCGCTTCATGTCAATGATGAACATCTTCAACGTCTCGGGTTCGGCCGCCAGCGCGCAAAGCCAGCGCCTGAACGTGGTCGCGAGCAACCTCGCGAACGCCGACACCGTCGCCGGCCCCGACGGCCAGGCCTACAAGGCCCGCCAAGTCACCTTCCAGACCGAACTGATGGGCGCGAACCGGAACGACCCGACCGCCGCCGGCGTGCGGGTCAGCACGATCAGCGAAGACCAGACCGCCGGCCGCCGCGTGCACGACCCGAAGCACCCGAGCGCCGATGCCGACGGCTATGTCACCTACAGCAACGTCAACGCGGTCGAAGAGATGGTCAACATGATCTCGGCCTCGCGCTCGTACCAGAACAACATCGAAGTCATGAACACGGCGAAGAGCCTGTTGCTCAAGACCTTGCAACTCGGCTCGTAAGCGCGCCACTGAACAAGAGGACCGCGCATGGACATCTCCGCCGCAACGCTCAGCAACATCAACGCCAGCAGCGCTGCCAAAGCCAAGGTCGACGACCCCGGCAGCCAGGACCGGTTCCTGAAGCTGCTCGTGACCCAGCTGCAGAACCAGGACCCGCTGAGCCCGATGGACAACGCCCAGCTCACGAGCCAGATCGCGCAGATCAACACCGTGACCGGCATCGCGACGCTCAACACCAGCGTGCAGGGCTTGTCGAGCCAGTTCCTGCAGATGCAGACGCTGCAGGGCGCGTCGTTGGTCGGCAAGAGCGTGATCGTGCCGGGCAACAAGGTCGACATCGCCGATGGCGTCGGCCAGGGCGGGTTCGAGATCGCGACGCCGGCCGATGCCGTGAAGGTCGAGGTGCTGAGCGCCGCGGGCCAGGTGGTCGACACGATCAACCTCGGGGCGCAGAGCGCAGGTGTGCACGGTTTCGACTGGGTCGCGGGCAAATACGACAACACCAGCAACCTCACCTTCCGCGTCACCGCGATGAGCGGCGCCACCAAGCTCGATGCGACTGCGCTGATGCGCGACACGGTCAACGCGGTCAGCGCCTCGGGCAGCGCGTTGCAGCTGCAGCTCGCACGCGCCGGCACGGTCGACTACAGCACGGTCAAGGCGATCAACTGATCGCCTCCCCGACGAATTCACACGAAGCAACCAAGGAACACCCATGAGCTTCCAGCAAGGTCTCTCCGGTCT
>JAZJZJ010000032.1:0-1846 GCA_040389925.1 Pseudomonadota bacterium | reverse complement strand
GCCGAGAATGGCGCTCGCCTGGGTGCGGGTCTCTTCGTACTGCTTCATCAGCGTGACCAAGCGTTCCTTGGTCTGCGCGTCCCTGGTGGCCGGCAGGCGCAGTTCGGCGTTGCCGTCGAGCAGGCCCTGGCCGATTTCGCGGAACGTGTTCAGGTCCTTGCCGAGCAGGAACACCGCCTCGGGGCTCACACCCTCCATCGTCAGGAATTCGTTGGCCGACTTGCCGATGCGCTGCGTCAACATCACGAGTTGGCCAACCGCCGAGAGCTCGGCCGGCGAGGCGTCTTGTTGCAGCTTCAGCGACGACACCGTTTCGGCGGTTTCGAGCAGGTCGGACGACTGGCGGTTGATCGCGCGCAGGGCCTGGCCGACCTGGGTCAGGATCTTCTGCTGGTCGAGCACGGTCTTGGCATTCTTCTCGGCCTTGTCGATGAAGGGCAGCATCGGCTCGATCGCATCTTGCACGCCCGACGGCGCCGCCGGGATGTCGCCTTCGCCGGTGCGCAGACCGCGCACGTTCTTCACCAGCACGTCGGCGCTCTCCTTCACTTCCGGGAACGCCGCGGCGCTGCCGATCAGGGCCTGCGAGACCGACTTCGCGAGCCGCTGCGACTGCATCAGCGCCTGGCCGCTGGCGCTGACCTGGGCCGCGCCGCGGTTCGCCGAGTAGAGCGACCACACCGTCATCAGGATCAGGCCGATCAGGCCGATCGCGACCATCACGAACAGGACGCGCTGCTGCTCCGCCACCGGGCGGTCGCCAATGATCGGCAGGCCGGTGCCGGCCGCTTCGGGGTCGAGTTCGTTGTCCTGGATGCGCGTCTCCGAGAAGTCGGCCATCTCCGACGGCGCGGCCTCCGAGATGATCGAGGTGTCGAGATCCTGGTTCTGCTGCAAGGTCGGTACGTCGTAGCCGGTGCCGCCGCTCGCCTCGGCCGCCTGGTTGTTCGACGCCGGCCGGCGGTCGAAAGCCGATGCCGCAGCGCCCGTCGCGTCCGGCAGCGCCACGTCATCCTTCTGGCCCCAGCCCTTGATCTTGTTCAGGAAGCTCATATCGCCCTCTTGCGGTCTTGTCTGCGGGTGTCGACGCCGGCGGCGTTCAGCCCACGATCTTCAGGAATGCTTCGTCGTTCACCAACTCGGACAGTTTCAGTTCCTGCCAGAGCCGGCCCGACGCGTCGCGCAGGCGCGCACCGGCGAACGCCGGGCGCGCCAAGCCGTCGTGCGGCTCGGGCTGCAGTTCGTCTTCGCTGCGCAGGCCCGAGAGCCGGTCGACCATCAGCACGCAGTTGATGTCGAGCGCCTGATTGAATCCAACCAGGCGCGACTGCGTCTCGCGCCCCGCCTCGGCCGACTTGATGCCGAGAAAGCCGGCCAGGTCGACCACGCCGTGCAGATGGCCGCGCAGGTTCGCCACGCCGACGAACCAGCGGTGGCTGTACGGCACCGGCAGGATCGGCGCGAGCGCGAAGATCTCACCCGCCTCGCGCAGCGGCAGCAAAAAACCGCGCCCGCTCGATTCGATCGCCAGCCAGGATTGCGCGCGCGCTTGCGTGCGCGCCGCCTGCAAACGCTCGGCAAGGCGGCTTTGGAGGTCGCGAAGGGCTTGCTTGTTGGCCATTCAGGGGTTCGGATTCAGTCGAACGCGTGAATCTTCGCCACGAGTTCTTCGGCGTTGACCGGCTTGACGATGTAGTCGCGCGCGCCCTGGCGCATGCCCCAGACCTTGTCGGTTTCCTGGTTCTTGCTGGTGCACATGATCACCGGCACACCGGTGAAGCGCGGGTCGCGGGTGATCGCGCGGGTCAGCTGAAAGCCGTTCTGGCCGGGCATCACCACGTCCATC
>JAZJZJ010000031.1:0-21476 GCA_040389925.1 Pseudomonadota bacterium | reverse complement strand
GGCGTCTCGCCGCAGCAGGCGATCAAGCTCGGGCCGGGCTACCAGGTGCCGTATGCGCAGCGCGTCAAGGCCGAGGTCGGCCTGCCGACGATCGCGGTCGGGCTGATCACCGAGCCCGAGCAGGCCGAGGCGATCATTGCGAACCACGAAGCCGATGCCGTCTCGCTCGCCCGCGCGATGCTCTACGACCCGCGCTGGCCGTGGCACGCGGCGGCCAGGCTCGGTGCGAAAGTCGTCGCACCGCCGCAATACTGGCGCTCACAGCCGCGTGAGTTCAAGGACTTGTTCGAGAACGCGAACTTCGGGGCCCGCTGACCGCGCGTCGCGCAAGCGCTGGTGCGCCGCACCGTCCCACGCGATCGGCAACTGGTTTCTGGCCTGCAGGTAGTGGTGCGTGAACACGTCGAGCCAGGCCGCCAGCGTTTGCCCGGCCACGCGTTCGCCCGCCAGGCTCAGGCACAGCGCGGCGACTTCGCTGGTGCAGAAGTGGTCGTCACGGCGCGAGCGGCGCAACTTGTACTGTGACGCCCGGTCTGGCTGCAGACTGAGCACCGGCAGGTGGGCGAGGCAGGGGCTTCGGCCGAACATCTTGCGGGCCTCGGCCCAGGTGCCGTCGAGCAGGATGAATAGGGGGCGCTTGCCTGCCTCGGCGCCCGCCTTCTCGGCGAGAGTGGCGGACGGCTGAACCGCGTGCACCACGCGCTCGGGCGCCGCGTACTCGCCCGGAAACACGACATACGGTTGCCACTGCGGATCGCTCAGCAGTGCCAGCAGCGCGGGGTCGGTTTCGGTGCGGGCCCAGCCGAACGCGAACGTGTCGGCCACCACATCGGCGATCAGCCAGCCGGTGTTGGTCGGCTTCAGCGCTTCGATGTCGGCCATCACCAGGCACATGCCCGAGCGTGTCGGCACCGACGGGCGCAGGTCACAGATGCAGTGACTGGGCACCAGCCGGCAGCCGGCACAGCGCTCGCGCTTGAACCCACCGCGGGCGAGAAAGGGTTTGACACTGCGCGCCAGGCGGGCGGTGCGCAGGCGGGAGACGGCGTGGGGCATGGGCGCTTTCGGGGCGGTTCGGTCTGGCGACACGCGAGTGTCGCCGCTATCCTTCGTCACCCACCTTGGCCATCCATCTTCGGAGTTCACTCGATGACACTGCTCTCGTCCGCCCGCATCGCGACCCTCGCCCTGGCCGCCATGACGGCACTCGCCGCACACGCGCAACTGAAGATCGGCGTGATCGCCTCGGCCACCGGGCCGACCGCGGCGGTCGGCATCCCGCAGAAGAACAGCGCAGCGCTGCTGCCGAAGAAGATCGGCAACCTCGATGTCGAGTACACGATCCTGGACGACGCCTCCGACACGACCCAGACCGTCACGCTGCTGAAGAAGCTGATGGTCGAGCAGAAGGTCGACGCGATCATCGGGCCGTCGGGCTCGCCGAACTCGATGGCCGCGCTGCAGTTCATCTCCGAGGCGAAGACGCCGATGCTGGCGCCGGTCGGCACGACCGCGGTCGTGCTGCCGATGACCGATCAGAAGAAGTGGGTCTTCAAGACGACCCAGAACGACAGCCTGATCTGCGAAGCGCTGGTCGCGCACATGGTCAAGAAGGGCGTCAAGACGGTCGGCTTCATCGGCTTCGGCGATGCGTACGGCGAGTCGTGGTTTGGCGTGTTCGTGCCGATGATCGAGAAGGCCGGGATCAAGCTGATCGTCAATGAGCGCTTCCAGCGCACTGACCAGAGCGTGATCGGCCAGGCTACCAAGATCGCCGCCGCGAACCCCGACGCGGTGCTGATCGGCGCCGCCGGCGGCCCGACCGTGCTGCCGCACACGACCCTGGTCGAGCGCGGCTACAAGGGTCAGATCTACCAGACCCACGGTGCCGCGACGCCCGACTTCGTGCGCCTCGGCGGCAAGGCGGTCGACGGCGCGGTGATGGCCGCGAGCCTGATGCTGGTGCTCGGCGAGATCCCCGACAGCAACCCGTCGAAGAAGGTCGCGCTCGGCTACATCGGTGCCTACGAGAAGCTCTACGGCACGAAGCCGGCGACCTTCGGCGCCAACGTGTTCGACGCCGGCCTGCTGCTGCAGCGCGCAGTGCCCGAAGCACTGAAGAAAGGCCAGCCCGGCACCGAGGCGTTCCGGGTCGCGCTGCGCGATGCGCTCGAAGGCACGCGCGAGCTGGTCGGCACGCAAGGCGTCTACAACATGTCGGCGGCCGATCACTCGGGCTTCGACAAGCGCGGGCGCGAGCTGATGCAGCTGACGAACGGCGCCTGGCGCCTGATCCCGGAGTAGATCAAGGGCGTCAAAGGAGCGCCCCACGCCCTGTCTTCGTTCCGAAACGGAACAGCGCGATTTTCCGCGCTGCACGCGAAACCGTGCAGGCATAGCATCGGCGATGGGCGGTCACGCCCGGCGCAGAACAACGACGACAACCCAGGAGACTTCGATGACGATTCGCTTCAACGTGAATGGCAAGACCGTGGACGTGAAGGCCGAGGCCGACACGCCGTTGCTGTGGGTGATCCGCGACGAGATCGGCCTGACCGGCACCAAGTTCGGTTGCGGCATGGCGCTGTGCGGCGCCTGCACCGTGCACCTCGACGGCGTGCCGGTGCGCTCGTGCTCGACGCCGGTGTCGGCGGCGGCCGGCAAGAAGGTCTCGACGATCGAGAGCCTGTCTGCGAACAACACCCACCCGCTGCAAAAGGCCTGGATCGTGCACGACGTGCCGCAGTGCGGCTACTGCCAGTCGGGCCAGCTGATGAGCGCGGCGGCGCTGCTGAAGGCCAACAAGAACCCGAGCGACCAGCAGATCGACGAGGCCATGAGCGGCAACATCTGCCGCTGCGGCACCTACGGGCGCATCAAGGCGGCGATCAAGACGGCCGCCACCGAAATGCGCAAAGCCTGAAGGAGCCGCCATGAACACCATCAACACCTCTGAAATCGCCGCGGTTTCGTCGGACGTTTCGTCAGGCCCCTCGCGCCGCGCCTTCCTGCAAACCTCGGCCGTCGCGACAGGCGGCCTGATGCTCGGGATCGCGCTGCCGGGCCTGGTCAGCGAAGCGCAGGCGGCCGGCACGCTGCACACGCCGAATGCCTGGGTTCACATCGCCGACGACAACACGATCACGCTGCTCTCGGCGCGCTCCGAGATGGGGCAGGGCGTCTATACCTCGATGCCGATGCTGATCGCCGAAGAGTTGAACGTCGACATCCGCAAGATCAAGGTCGCGATCGCGCCGCCGAACGTCAAGCTGTATGGCAACGCGCTGCTCGGTGGCCCGCAACTCACCGGCGGCTCGACCTCGGTGCGCGACGGCTGGGAGAAGCTGCGCATCGCCGGCGCGCAGGTGCGCGAAATGCTGATCACCGCTGCGGCCGACAAGTGGAAGGTCGATCGTTCGACGCTGCGTGCCGAGAACGGCATGGTGCTGGGCGCGGGGGGCAAAAAGGCGACCTATGGCTCGCTCGCCGCCGCGGCGTCGAAGCTGCCGGTGCCCGAGAAGGTCGCGCTGAAAGACCCGAAAGACTTCACCATCGTCGGCAAGCGCACGAAGCGCCTCGACACACCGGCCAAGACCAACGGCACGGCCGAGTTCGGGATTGACGTGAAGCTGCCGGGCATGGTCTACGCGTCGCTCGAGCAGTGCCCGGTGATCGGCGGCACCGTGAAGAGCTTCGACGCCGCCAAGGCGAAGGCGATGCCGGGCGTGATCGACGTGGTGCAGATCCCCGATGGCGTGGCGATCGTCGCCGACACCTGGTGGCACGCGAAGAAGGCGCGCGAGGGCTTGACCGTGGTCTGGGACGAAGGCGCGGGCGCCGCGCTCGACGACAAGACCATGCTCGCCGGCATCCGCGCCGGCTCGGCCACCGACAAGTTGCTGCCGCTGAAGGCCGTCGGCGATGCCGATGCTGTGATCCGCAACAGCGCGAAGGTCGTGCGCGCCGAGTACACGATGCCGCTGCTCGCGCACGCACCGCTCGAGCCGATGAACTTCACCGCGCACTTCCACGACAACAAGGTCGACCTGATCGGCCCGACGCAGTGGCAGGACGCGGCGCAAAGCGTGGTCGCGAAGACGCTCGGCGTGAAGCCCGAAGACGTGACCCTGCGCACCACCTTCCTCGGCGGCGGCTTCGGCCGGCGCATCGACATCGACTACATCATCCAGGCGGCGCAGATCTCGAAGGCGATCAACAAACCGGTCAAGCTGCTGTGGACGCGCGAAGACGACATGACGCACGACTTCTACCGCCCGCAATCGGTGCACACGCTGGCGGCCGGCCTCGGCGACGACGGCAAGCCGACCGCGATGAGCTTCAAGATGGTGTCGCAATCGGTGACCGGCCGTGTCTTCGGCTTGCCCGCCGAGGTGCAGGACCCGTTGATGACCGAAGCGGCGATCGCGGCCTACGAGATCCCGGCGAGCAAGCACGAGATCGTCAAGCACGACGCGGGCATGCGCGTGGGCTACTGGCGCTCGGTGAGCCACGCGCTGAACGCGTTCGCGAACGAGAGCTTCATCGACGAGTGCGCGGCGGCCGCGAAGCAGGACCCGTATGCGTACCGCATGTCGCTGCTCGGCAAGCAGCCGCGCTTCGCGAACGTGTTGAAGATGGCCGCCGACAAGGCCGGCTGGGGCACGCCGGCCGCGGCCGGGCGCTTCCGCGGCATCGCGCTGATGGAGGGCTACGACACCTACATGGCGCAGGTGGCCGAGATCTCGATGAAGGACGGTGTGCCGGTCGTGCACAAGGTGACGGTCGTGGCCGATCTGGGCCGCATGGTCAACCCCGACACGGTCGAGGCGCAAATCCAGTCGAGCATCGTCTTCGGGCTGACGGCGGCGCTGTACGGCGAGATCACGCTGGAAAAAGGCCGCGTGCAGCAGACCAACTACCACCGGTACCAGATGCTGCGCATGAACGAGGCGCCGGTGATCGACATCACGCTGGTGCCGAGCACCGAGAAGCCCGGCGGCATCGGCGAGCCGGCGACCGCGCTGATCGGGCCGGCGGTCGCGAACGCGATGTTCGCGGCGACCGGCAAACGGCTGCGCAAGATGCCGTTCACGCAGGCGAACATCGCCAGCGCCTGACGGCAGACAAGACCGCAGCGTTCGCGCTGCGGTCTCTCCGCGTCAACCCCCGGCCGAGGCGAGCGCGGCGTTGAAGGTCGCGCTCGGCCGCATCACCGCCTCGCACTTCACCTTGTCGACCAGGTAGTAGCCGCCGATGTCGGCCGGCTTGCCCTGCACAGCGCCGAGTTCCGCGACGATCTTCGCTTCGCCCGCCGCCAGCGCCTTCGCCAGCGGCGCGAACTGCGCCTGCAGTGTGGTGTCGTCGGTCTGTGCCGCCAGTTCCTGCGCCCAGTACATCGCGAGGTAGAACTGGCTGCCGCGGTTGTCGAGTTGGCCGGTCTTCGGCGACGGATTCTTGTTGTTGTCGAGCAGCTTGCCGGTCGCGGCGTCGAGCGTCTTCGCGAGGGTCTTGGCCTGCGGGTTGCCGGTCTTGAGCCCGAGGTCTTCGAGCGAGACGGCCAGCGCCAGGAACTCGCCGAGCGAATCCCAGCGCAGGTGGTTCTCTTCGACCAGCTGCTGCACGTGCTTCGGCGCGGAGCCACCGGCGCCGGTCTCGTACATGCCGCCGCCGGCCATCAGCGGCACGATCGACAGCATTTTCGCGCTGGTACCGAGTTCCATGATCGGGAACAGGTCGGTCAGGTAGTCGCGCAGGATGTTGCCGGTGACCGAGATCGTGTCCAGCCCGCGCACCACGCGCTCCAGCGTGTAGCGCATCGCGCGCACCTGGCTCATGATCTGGATGTCCAGGCCGCTGGTGTCGTGGTCCTTCAGGTAGAGCCTGACCTTCTTGATGACCTCGTTCTCGTGCGGGCGATACGTGTCGAGCCAGAACACGGCCGGCGTGCCGGAGTTGCGCGCCCGCGTGACAGCGAGCTTGACCCAGTCGCGGATCGGCGCGTCTTTCACCTGGCACATGCGCCAGATGTCGCCGACCTCGACGTTCTGGCTCAGCAGCACCTCGCCGGTCGCGAGGTCGACGATGTTGGCGATGCCGTCTTCGGTGATCTCGAAGGTCTTGTCGTGCGAGCCGTATTCCTCGGCCTGCTGTGCCATCAGGCCGACGTTGGGCACCGTTCCCATGGTCTTCGGGTCGAAGTTGCCGTGCCACTTGCAGAAGTTGATCATCTCCTGGTAGATGCGGGCGAAGGTGCTCTCGGGCATCACCGCCTTCACGTCCTTCAGGCGGCCGTCGGCGCCCCACATCTTGCCGCCGTTGCGGATCATCGCCGGCATCGAGGCGTCGACGATGATGTCGTTGGGCGAATGGAAGTTGGTGATGCCCTTGGCCGAGTCGACCATCGCGAGCTCGGGCCGGCCTTCGTGGCAGGCGTGGAGGTCGCGCAGCACCTCGTCGCGCTGCGACTGCGGCAGCGTCTTGACCTTGTCGTACAGGTTCACCATGCCGTTGTTGACGTTGACGCCGAGGTCGTCGAACAGCTTGGCGTGCTTCTCGAACGCCTTGCGGTAGAAGATCTTCACGCAGTGGCCGAACACGATCGGGTGCGAGACCTTCATCATCGTGGCCTTCACATGCAGCGAGAACATCACGCCGGTCTTGTACGCGTCGTCGATTTCTTTCTCGTAAAAATCGAGCAGTGCCTTCTTGCTCATGAACATCGAGTCGACGATCTCGCCGGCCAGCAGCGTGACCTTCGGCTTGAGCACGACGGTCGCGCCGGTCTTCGTGACGAGTTCCATCTTCACGTCACGGGCCTTGTCGAGCGTGATCGACTTCTCGCCGTGATAGAAGTCGCCCTCGTGCATGTGCGAGACGTGCGAGCGCGAGGCCTGGCTCCAGTCGGCCATGCTGTGCGGGTGCTTGCGGGCGTATTCCTTCACGGCCTTCGGCGCGCGGCGGTCGGAGTTGCCCTCGCGCAGCACCGGGTTCACCGCACTGCCAATGCACTTGGCGTAGCGCGTGCGGATCGCCTTGTCGGCGTCGGTCTTCGGATTCTCGGGATAGTCGGGCAGCGCGTAGCCCTTGCCCTGGAGTTCCTTGACGCAGGCCATCAACTGCGAGACTGACGCGCTGATGTTGGGCAGCTTGATGATGTTGGTGTCGGGCTTGAGCGTGAGCCGGCCGAGCGTCGCGAGGTTGTCGGGCAGCTTCTGCGCGTCGGTCAGGAACTCGGGGAACTCGCCGATCACGCGCGCCGCGACCGAGATGTCGCTCTCGGTGACGTCGATGCCGGCCGGTGAGGTGAAGGCCCGAATGATGGGCAAAAAGGCGAAGGTCGCCAGCATCGGCGCTTCGTCGGTCAGGGTGTAGATGATGGTCGGCTTCTGGGTCGTCATGGGACGGGTCTCCGTGGGGAATTTGGCCTGGGTATGCGGATTCTCAGGCGGGAACTTTGCCACGGTCTTGGGGGCGACCGTTCGCGGTCGGGTTTGACCGCGCGAGTCTGCTGCCGATTCAGCCGTGCAAGCGGCTGTGCCGCGGCACGCTGGCGAGCAGAAACTCCATCTGGTCGGCCAGGATGCGGCGGCCGCGCAGGATCATGTCTTCGTGCAGGCTGGGCACGTAGGGCAGGTACATCAGCGACAGGTTCGCCTCCTCGGGCATGCGGTTGCCCTTGCGGCCGTTGCAGGGCCGGCAGGCGGTGATGCAGTTCATCCAGGTGTCGTGACCGCCGCGCGAGGTCGGCACGATATGCTCGCGGGTCAGGTCCTCGACGCGGAAGTGGTGGCCGCAGTACGCGCAGATGCCGCGGTCGCGCGCGAACAGCTTCGGGTTCGACAGCGCCGGCGTCTGGCGCCAAGCCCGGCTCGGCACCGAACCCTTCACCGCGATGATCGGGTGCACCTCGATGCGCGACTGCAAGCCGGTGCGGCGCTGCGTCCCGCCGCGCAGCACGAAGAACGCGTCACCCAGAGTCCATGCCACGCCGTCGCTTGCGTAGATCACCGCCGCTTCTTTCGCGGAGATCCAAGCCTGCGGCCGACCGGAGATGTCGAGTTGCAGTACTTCCATGAGGCTTCGAGCGTAATGCATCAGTGGGTGTTCTCTCAACCCCCGATCATGCGCTTCGGCGCGCCGGCTGGCGCGGTGTCTCGTAATTGCACCGCCCTTGGTCGCGCCGCGTCATCGGCGCGTCATCGTCAGACCGGATAGAGCCCACGCTCGCGCGCCATCAGCCGCGTCAGGCCGAGCAGCGCGCCGATGTTCGGCATCGCGATGGCCAGGCGCGTGCCGATCTCGTGGACGGCGCTGACCAGCGCGTCGATTTCCAGTGGACGCCCGGCGAGCGAGTCCTGCAGCATCGAGGTCTTGAACGCGCCGAGCTGGCGCGCGATGGCCATGCGTTCTTCGCCCGATTGCGTGATCGCGCAGCCGATCTGTGCGCCGATCTGCCGTGCCTCCTCCATCGTGCCGAGCATGAACTGCAGCACCAGCGGGTCGTCGATGATGTGGTGGCTCTCGGCGCCAGTCAGCGCCGAGACCGGGTTCATCGTCATGTTGCCCCAGAGCTTGTACCAAATGTCGTGGCGGATGTCGGTGCTGGCTTCGGTCGTGAAGCCGGCCTCGCGCAGCGCGGCGGCGATTCCGTCGACACGGGCCGACGCACCGCCCGCCGGTTCGCCGACGATCAGCCGATCGCCGAAACCGTGCCTGATCAGGCCCGGCTCGGGGCTGGCGCAGGTGAGATGCACGACGCAGCCGACGACGCGGTTCAGCGGCAGCAACGCGCCGATGCGGTCGCCGGGGTCGACGCTGGCGAGCGTGCGTTCGGCGAGCGACACGGCCGCCGGCGCCGCCTGCAGAAACCACCACGGCACGCCGTTCATCGCCGGCATCACGACGCTGTGCGCGTCGAGCAGCGGCTGCATCGACGCGGCGGCTGCGGCCAGCGCCGGGCCTTTCAGCGCGGCGATCACCAGATCTTGCGGGCCGAGCGTCGTCGCGTCGTCGGTGACCGTGATCCTGGCGCTGCGCTCGTGCCCGCCCATCGCCACGCGCAGCCCGCGCTCGCGCACCGCCGCCAGCGTGGCGCCGCGCGCCAATGCGCTGACCTCGTGGCCCGCCGCAGCCAACTTCGCTGCCATCAAGCCGCCGACGGCGCCCAGCCCTACCACTGCGATCTTCATCGTTCGACCCCGCCGCGGCGGGCCGCCTGTTTGCTTGCGGACGATGGTAGCCGTCGGCGATTGGCCGGCAAGACTACGGGTAAACCCGCGGCAAGGCGCTGCGCAGCATGCGTTCCAGGCACGACAGCCTGGAAAAAGTCCGGAAATCGAGCCCGGCGAAACACTGCGGTCACGCAATCGTCTGCAAAATAGCACGATCGTTCGTTTTAATCGCCAGCCTTGTCTGGCCGACCACCGTGACCGACACCACGACGCTGCTGAACGAATCCTCCCGCGATGCCACGCCGGCCGCGGCATCTCCGCGGCCGCTGCTGAAGGGCCGCCAGACGCGCGCGGCGATCCTCGACGCCGCGCTCGCGCTCGCCTCGCACATGGGGCTCGAAGGCCTGTCGATCGGCGCGCTCGCCGAAGTCACGCAGATGAGCAAGTCGGGTGTGTTCGCCCATTTCGGCTCGCGCGAGGAGTTGCAGATTTCGGTGGTGCGCGAGTACCACGCCAAGTTCGAGGCCGAGATCTTCGAGCCCGCTATTGCCGCAGCGCGCGGCCTGCCGCGGCTGCGCGCGATGTACGACCGCTGGTTCAAGCGCGTTTCGGTCGAGATCGACGCCGGCTGCATCTACATCAGCGGCGCGGTCGAGTTCGACGACCGGCCCGGCCCGGTGCGCGACGCGCTGGTCAGCATGGTGCAAACTTGGCACGCGGCGCTCGAGCGCGCGATCCGCATCGCGATCGCCGAAGGCCATCTGCGCGCCGACACCGACCCGCAGCAGATGCTGTTCGAGGTCCACGGCCTGATCCTCGCGCTGCACCACGACGCGCGCTTCCTGCGCCGCCCCGGCGCCGATGCGCGCGCGCGCGCCGGCTTCGAGAACGTGCTGTCCCGTTACCTCGCCACGCCTGTTGCCGACGCCGCGCCCGCGGCGAGGCGCAAGCGCGGTTCCGAATCCGTCTAGTTTCAACTTCAGGAGTTTTTCGATGCCTCAATACACGCCGCCGCTGCGCGACATGCAGTTCGTGATGCACGAGTTGCTCGACGTCGTCACCGAACTGAAAGCGCTGCCGGCGCACGCCGACATCGACGCCGACACCATCAACGCGGTAATCGAAGAGGGCGGCAAGTTCGCCGCGACCGTGCTCGCGCCGATCAACCAGAGCGGCGACGAAGAGGGCTGCGTGCTCGACAAGACGACGCACGAAGTCAAGGCGCCCGCCGGCTTCAAGGCGGCGTATGCGCAGTTCGTCGAAGGCGGCTGGCCGGCGCTCTCGTGCGACCCGGCGTTCGGTGGCCAGGGCCTGCCGCACTTGGTGAACCAGTGCATGTACGAGATGATGAACTCGGCGAACCAGGCGTGGACGATGTACCCTGGCCTGTCGCACGGTGCGTACGAGGCGCTGGTCGCGCACGGCTCCGACGAACAAAAGAAGACCTACCTGCCCAAGCTGACCAGCGGCCACTGGACCGGCACGATGTGCCTGACCGAGTCGCACTGCGGCACCGACCTCGGCCTGCTGCGCACCAGGGCCGAGCCGCAGCCTGACGGCACGTACAAGCTGACCGGCAACAAGATCTTCATCTCGGCCGGCGAACACGACCTGGCCGAAAACATCATCCACCTCGTGCTCGCGCGCTTGCCGGATGCGCCGGCCGGCTCGAAGGGCATCTCGCTGTTCGTGGTGCCGAAGTTCCGCGTCAACGCCGATGGTTCGCTGGGCACGCGCAACCCGATCTTCTGCGGCGGCCTCGAACACAAGATGGGCATTCACGGCAACGCGACCGCGCAGATCAACCTCGACGGCGCGACCGGCACGCTGGTCGGCCAGCCGAACAAGGGCCTGGCGGCGATGTTCGTGATGATGAATGCGGCGCGCCTGGGCGTGGGTATGCAGTCGCTCGGCCTGACCGAGGTCGCGTACCAGAACGCGGTGGCCTACGCGAAAGACCGCATCCAGATGCGTTCGCTGTCGGGCGTGAAAAACCCCGACAAGCCGGCCGACACCATCATCGTCCACCCCGACGTGCGCAAGATGCTGCTGACCGCGCGCGCCTACGCCGAGGGTGGTCGCGCCCTGGCGATGTGGACGACGCTGCAGCTCGACAAGGAACTCGCCAGCGACGATGCCGACGTGCGCGCCGAGTGCGCCGACCTGGTCGCGCTGGTCACGCCGATCGTGAAGGCCTTCTTTACCGACAACGCCTGGATCGCGACCTCGCACTGCATGCAGGTCTTCGGCGGCCACGGCTACATCCGCGAGTGGGGCATGGAGCAGTTCGTGCGCGACGCGCGCATCAACATGATTTACGAAGGCACGAACACGATCCAGTCGCTCGACCTGCTCGGCCGCAAGGTGCTCGGCGACAACGGCGCGAAGCTGAAGAAATTCGGCAAGCTCGTCGCGCAGTTCGTCGAGGACGAAGGCACGGATGAAGCCATGCAGGAGTTCATCAACCCGCTCGCCGATCTCGGCGACAAGGTCACGAAGCTGACGACCGAAATCGGCATGAAGGCGTTCAAGAACCCCGACGAAGTGGGCGCCGCGGCGGTCGACTACCTGCGCGTCTGCGGCCACCTCGTGTTCGCGTACTTCTGGGCGCGGATGGCGAAGGTCGCGCTCGCCAAGGTCGACGGCGGTGATCCGTTCTACAAGGCCAAGTTGATCACGGCGCGCTTCTATTTCGCGAAGCTGCTGCCCGAAACCGCGACACTGATCCGCACCGCGCGTGCCGGCGCGGCACCGCTGATGGAGATGGAAGAAGCGCTGTTCTGATCCAACGCGTCAAATCAAGAAGGAGACAACACCATGATTCGCCACACCACGACCGTCGTCGTCACCCTGAGCCTGGGCCTGCTTTCGGCGATCGCCCACGCGCAGACCACGCCTGCCGGCCTGTGGAAGACGATCGACGACGAGACCAAGCAGGAGAAGTCACTGGTGCGCATCGCCGACAGCGGCGGTGTCTTCACCGGCAAGATCGAGAAGCTGCTCGATCCGGCGAAGGTGGCGTCGGTCTGCGACAAGTGCACCGATGACCGCAAGGACAAGCCGATCGCCGGCATGATGATCATCAAGGCCGTCAAGCAAAGCGACGGTGACAAGGCGCTGTGGGATGGTGGCGAGATCCTGGACCCGAACAACGGCAAGACCTACAGAGTGCGCCTGACCCCCGGCGACGGCGGCAAGACGCTCGCGGTGCGCGGCTACATCGGCGCGCCGATGCTCGGGCGCACCCAAACGTGGATTCGCGTCGAATGAATGACAACCCCCAGGCGCCTTCGGCGCCGCCCCCCAAGGGGAGCTCGGGCCGCTTGGGGCGGCCCGGCGCTGGCCCGAGATTGTTTTGAACCGAAGGAACGAAGATGAATCGATTTCCAGTCCGCAAGGTCGCCGTGCTCGGCGCCGGCGTGATGGGCGCGCAGATCGCCGCCCACCTCGTCAACTGCAAGGTGCCCGTGATCCTGTTCGATCTGCCGGCGAAAGAAGGCCCGAAGAACGGCATCGTCACGAAGGCGGTCGAAGGCTTGAAGAAGTTGAAGCCCGCGCCGCTCGGCATCGTTGAAGATGCCGCGCTGATCCAGCAGGCCAACTACGAAGAGCACTTGGAGTTGCTCAAGGATTGCGACCTGATCATCGAGGCCATCGCCGAGCGCATGGACTGGAAGCTCGACCTCTACAAGCGCATCGCGCCGGCCATTGCGCCGCACGCGATCGTCGCGAGCAACACCTCGGGCCTGTCGATCACGAAGCTCTCGGAAGTGCTGCCCGAAGAGATCAAGCCGCGCTTCTGCGGCATCCACTTCTTCAACCCGCCGCGCTACATGGCGCTGGTCGAGCTGATCAACACGCCGACCACCAACCCCGAGATCCTCGACCAGCTCGAAGCCTTCGTCACGACCGCGGTCGGCAAGAGCGTGGTGCGCGCGATGGATACGCCGAACTTCGTTGCGAACCGGGTCGGCATCGCCGGCATGCTCGCGACGATGAAGGAAGCGGAGACCTTCGGCTTGACCTACGACGTGGTCGACGATCTGACCGGCAAGAAGCTCGGCCGCGCCTCCAGTGGCACCTTCCGCACCGCGGACGTGGTCGGCTTGGACACGATGTCGCACGTCATCAAGACCTTGCAAGACAACCTCTCCGACGACCCGTTCTTCGCCAGCTACGCGACGCCTAAGGTCCTCGCGATGCTGATCGAGCGCGGCGCGTTGGGCTCAAAAACCGGCGCCGGCTTCTACAAGAAGGTCGGCAAGGACATCCTGCGTTTGGATCCGACCAGCGGCGAATACGTCGCCGGTGGCGGCAAGGCCGACGAGATCGTCGCGCGCATCCTGAAGAAGCCGCCGGCCGAGCGCCTGAAACTGCTGCGCGAATCGAAGAACCCGCAGGCGCAGTTCCTGTGGGCGATCCTGCGCGACAGCTTCCACTACGCCGCCGTGCACCTGGCCGACATCGCCGAAAGCGCACGCGACATCGACTTCGCGATGCGCTGGGGTTTCGGCGTCAGCCAGGGCCCGTTCGAACTGTGGCAGGCGGCCGGCTGGACGACGGTTGCCAACTGGCTCAAGGAAGACATCGATGCCGGCAAGGCGCTGAGCAACGCACCGCTGCCGCAGTGGGTGTTCGAGGGTGCCGTCGCAAAGCAGGGCGGCGTGCACGCGCCCGAGGGCTCGTGGAGCGCCGCGCATGCGCGCTGGGTCGCACCGAGCACGCTGCCGGTGTACCAGCGCCAGGCCTTCCGCGAATCAGTGTTCGGCGCGGGCGCGCTGGCGCCGCTGGCGTCGGGCACCGAGGTGTTCAAGAACGACGAGATGCGCGTCTGGACGCTCGATGGCGAGGTCTTGATTGCGAGCATCACCGCGAAGCTGCACCTGATCGGGCAGGGCGTGATCGAAGGCCTGACGCAGGCCGTCGAACTCGCCGAGCGCGCGTACAAGGGTCTGGTGATCTGGTCGCCCGATGACGTGTTCTCGGCCGGCGCGAACCTCGAACAGATGATGCCGGTCTTCATGAAGAGCGGCGGCAAAGGCATCCTGCCCGAGGTCAAGAAATTGCAGGACGCGATGCTGCGCGTGCGTTACGCGACCGTGCCGGTCGTCTCGGCGATCCGCGGTATCGCGCTCGGCGGCGGCTGCGAGATCGCGCTGCACACGGCGCGCCGTGTCGCGGCGATGGAGAGCTACATGGGCCTGGTCGAAGTCGGCGTCGGGCTGATCCCGGGCGGCGGCGGCCTGACCTGTATCGCGCGCCGCGCCGCCGAGATGGCGAGCGCGGGCAATGCCGGCGCCGACATCTTCAAGTTCCTCAGCGATGGCTTCACCAACGCGGCAATGGCCAAGGTCGGCACCAGCGCGATCGAGTCGCGCAAGTTCGGCTACCTGCTGTGGTCGGACGTGATCGTGCCGAACAAGGACGAGCTGCTGTACGTCGCGTCGCAACAGGCGAAGGCGATGTACGAGTCCGGCTACCGCGCGCCGGCAAAGACGCTGTTCCCGGTCGCCGGCCGGAACGCGATCGCGACGATCAAGGCGCAGCTTGCGAACATGCGCGACGGCGGTTTCATCAGCGCGCACGACTTCCACATTTCGGCGCTGATCGCCGACGTGGTCTGCGGCGGCGATGTCGATGCCGGTTCGATGGTCAGCGAGGAATACCTGATGGCGCTCGAACGCAAGCACTTCTGCGCGCTGCTCGACCACCCGAAGACGCAAGAACGAATCATGGGCATGCTGCAAACGGGCAAGCCGGTTCGCAACTGATTGGAATGACGACCATGAGCAAGCAAATTCAAGAGGCGTACATCGTTGCCGCCACGCGCACGCCGATCGGCCGTTCGGGCCGCGGCTACTTCCGCAACACCCGGCCCGATGATCTGCTGATCGCCGCGATCAAGAGCGCGATGAAACAGGTGCCGTCGCTTGACCCCGGCGCGATCGAGGACGCCATCATCGGTTGCTCGTTCCCCGAGGGCGAGCAGGGCATGAACATGGCGCGCATCGCGGTCGCGCTGTGCGGCTTTCCGAAGCCGGTCGGCGGCGTGACCGTGAACCGCTTCTGCGCCTCCGGCATCACCGCGATCCAGATGGCGGCCGACCGCATCCGCGTCGGCGAGGCCGATGTGCTGATCGCCGGCGGCGCCGAGTCGATGAGCCTGGTGCCGATGGGTGGCAACAAGCCCTCGTTCAACCCGAAGATCTTCGAGCAGGACGAGAACGTCGGCATCGCCTACGGCATGGGCATCACCGCCGAGAAGGTCGCGGCGCAGTGGAAGGTCTCGCGCGAAGCGCAGGACGCGTTCGCGCTCGAATCACACCTGCGCGCGATGAAGGCCCAAGCCGCCGGTGAGTTCAGCGACGAGATGACGCCGATCGACATCGTCGACCGCTTCCCGAATCTGCTGACCGGCGAGCAAGGCACGAAGACCCGCACCGTCAGCCTCGACGAGGGCCCGCGCCCCGACACCTCGCTCGAAGGCTTGGCCAAGCTGCGCCCGGTGTTCGCCGCGAAGGGCAGCGTCACGGCCGGTAACAGTTCGCAGACCAGCGACGGCGCCGGCGCGCTGATTCTGGCGAGCGAGAAGGCCGTGAAGCAATACGGCCTGACGCCGCTGGCGCGCTTCGTCAGCTTCGCGGCGCGCGGCGTGCCGCCCGAGATCATGGGCATCGGCCCGATCGAGGCGATCCCGGCCGCGCTGAAGTACGCGAACCTGCAGCTGTCGGACATCGACTGGATCGAGCTGAACGAAGCCTTCGCGGCGCAATCGCTCGCGGTAATCAACAGCGTCGGTCTCGACCCGGCCAAGGTCAACCCGATGGGCGGCGCGATCGCGCTCGGCCACCCGCTCGGCGCGACCGGCGCGATTCGCGCTGCCACCGTGATCCACGCGCTGCGCCGCCACAACCTGAAGTACGGGATGGTGACGATGTGCGTGGGCACGGGCCAAGGCGCGGCCGGCATCTTCGAGCGCGTCTGAGGACATGACCGCCCCCACGTCACTTCGTTCCTGCCCCCCGAGGGGGCGCTCAGCCTCCTTGGGGCGGCCCGGCGGCGGCTGATGGACGCGCAGCGTCGCAGTGCGGTGCGCAAGGTCGGGGTCGTGATCGGCGTCGGCGCGCTTGCGGCCCCCGTGCTGGTGAGCGCGGTGCGGCCGGCGCCGCTGGCGTCGGCGCGCTTCGCGTCGATCGACGCGGCGTTGAACACGCTTGCGCAGTTGAAGACCGCCGCGCCGCGCATGACCGGTGCCTGGGATTTGGCGCAGGTGCTGCACCACACGGCGCAAAGCGTCGAGTTCTCGATGGCCGGCTTTCCGGCGCTGAAGCCTGCGTGGTTTCGCGCGACGCTCGGTTCGTACGCGTTCGCACTGTTCAACGCGCGCGGCGCGATGTCGCACGATCTGACCGAGCCGATCCCCGGCGCGGCGCCAATCGCGCAAGGCCAGCCGTTGCTCCCGGCGGTCGATCGCGCGATCGCCGCACTGCGGGCGTTCGATGCCCACACCGGCGCGCTGCAGCCGCACTTCGCCTACGGCACACTCGACAAGCCGGCCTACGCGCGTGCGCACCTGATGCACCTGGCGAATCATTGGAACGAAGCCGGCGTGACGGCCTGAACCATTCACCGAAGGAAACCGCCCCATGACCATCAAAACCGCCACGTTGAACGGCGTCGCGACGATCGAGATCGCGCGCCCCGAGAAGAAGAACGCGATCACCGGCGCGATGTACCTGCAGATGGCCGCCGCGCTCGATGCGGCCAAGGCCGACGGCGCGGTGCGCGCGGTGCTGATCACCGGCCAGCCCGGCATCTTCACCTCGGGCAACGACATCGAGGACTTCATGCAGCGTCCGCCCGGCGAGCCGCCGGCGTTCGTGTTCATGCGCGCGCTGATGGGCTGCGACAAGCCGGTGATCGCGGCCGTGACCGGCGCCGCGATCGGCATCGGCACGACGCTGCTGCTGCACTGCGACTTCGTCTACGTGTCGGACGAAGCGCGCTTGGCGATGCCCTTCGTCAGCCTCGGCCTCGTGCCCGAGTTCGCGTCGAGCCTGATCGTGCCGCAGCTGATGGGCAATGTGCGCGCGGCCGAGAAGCTGCTGCTCGGCGACCCGTTCACCGGCGCCGATGCGGTCGAGTGCGGCATTGCGAATGCGGTGCTGCCGGCCGGCGAGGTCGTGAACCACGCGCGCCGCGTCGCCGAGCGTTTCAACGCGCTGCCACCGGGCGCCGTGCGCGACACCAAGACACTGATGCGCAGCGCGCGCGCGAAGCTCGCGGTCGAGACCATCGCGACCGAAGGCGAGGTGTTCGGCACGCGCCTGCGCAGCCCCGAGGCGCAGGAGGCGTTCAGCGCGTTCTTCCAGAAGCGCAAGCCGGACTTCTCGAAGTTCTCCTGAATCTCCCGGGCCGCCGCGCATGTCGCTCGCGCTGAAGCTGATCCTCTCGCCGGTGCTGTTCGCGCAGGCGCGGGCGACGCGCAAGCGCGTGCCGGTGCTGCCCGAGGCCGACGGCCCGCGCGAGGGCCAGCTCGGCAGCGGCGCGCACGTGCTGCGCGTGTTGATCGCCGGTGATTCATCGGCGGCCGGCGTCGGCGTGCTGAACCAGGACCACGCGTTCGCCGGCCACTTCACGCGCACCCTGCATCGCCGCAGCGGCCGCGCGTTGCGCTGGCGGCTGCGCGCGAAATCGGGGCTGACCACGCAGCAGGTGCACGAGTTGCTGCGCGTCGACCCGCCGCCGGTGGCCGACATCGCGATCGTGCTGAGCGGTGTCAATGACGTGATCGGGATGATCGCGCCGCAGCGCGCGGTGCAGCACCGCGCCGCGCTGGCGGAGTGGCTGCTCGGCGAGGGCCGGGCGCGCTACGTGCTGTTCGCGCCGCTGCCGCCGATCAACCAGTTTCCGCTGCTGCCGCAGCCGCTGCGCCGCGTGATGGGCGCCGATGCGCGCCTGCACGACGAGGCGATGGCGAGCTGGGCCGCGAGCAAGTCCAACGTCTTTCACGCGCCGATCGAATTGCAGCTCGCGCCCGGGGCGATGTCGCGCGACGGCTTTCACCCCGGCGAGCCGGTCTACCGCGCTTGCGGCGAGGCGCTCGCGCGCTTCGTCGTCGAAACGATTCTTCCGATGGAGACATGACATGACCACGACCACGCTCAAGGGCAAGACCCTGTTCATCACCGGCGCCTCGCGCGGCATTGGCTTGGCGATCGCGAAGCGCGCCGCGGCCGACGGCGCCAACATCGTGATCGCCGCGAAGACCAGTGACCCGAATCCGAAGCTGCCCGGCACGATCCACTCGGCCGCGGCCGAGATCGAGGCCGCCGGCGGCCACGCGCTCGCGCTGCAGACCGACATCCGCGATGAAGCGAGCGTGCTCGCGGCGGTCGAACAGGCGGTGGCGCGCTTCGGCGGCATCGACATCCTCGTCAACAACGCGAGCGCGATCAGCCTGACGCCGACGACCGCGACGCCGATGAAGCGCTTCGACCTGATGTTCGGCGTCAACGTGCGCGGCACGTATCTGTGCACGCAGAGCTGCCTGGCCGAGCTGATCAAGAGCGCGCAGGCCGGCCGCAACCCGCATGTGCTGAACATGTCGCCGCCGCTGAGCATGCGCGAGCACTGGTTCAGCCCGCACGTGGCCTACACGATGGCGAAGTACGGCATGAGCGAGTGCACGCTCGGCCACGCCGGCGAGTTCAGACCCTACGGCATCGGCGTCAACAGCCTGTGGCCGCGTACCGCGATCGCGACCGCGGCGCTGCAGATGATCCCGGGCGTCGATCTGGCCCGTTGCCGAACGCCCGAGATCCTGTCGGATGCGGCCTGGATCGTGCTCACCAGCGATGCGAAAACGACCAGCGGCAACTTCTTCATCGATGACATTCTGTTGCGCGAGCATGGCGTCACCGACCTCGACAAGTACAGCGTGACGCCCGGCACGACCAACTTCATCCCCGACTTCTTCGTCGACTGAACCGCGGGCGGTGCCAACGCACCGGCCGATGGACCGACGCCGCGTGCGGGCATGTGCTGCGGGTGGCGCGCACCGGGTCGTGTCTGTTAGGGTCGACCCTCGATGACATTGAGCGCCCCCCCTCCGTTGTCGGAATCGGCCGCGCTGTTTCTTGATTTCGACGGCACGCTGGTATCGATCGCACCGCGCCCGCAGGACGTGCGGGTACCGGCGTGGGTGCAGCCGGCGCTGCAGGCGCTGGCGCAGCGACTCGATGGCGCGCTGGCGATCGTCAGCGGCCGCCCGCTTGCCCAGCTGGATGATTTTCTGGCGCCATTGCGCCTGCCGGCCGCCGGCGCGCACGGTGCCGAATGGCGCGGCGCGTCGGGCCGCGTCGCGCGCCAGCTCGATGACCCGCCGCCGACCGTCGTGCACGCCGCGCGCGTGCTCGTGGCAGCGCACGCCGGGTTGATCCTCGAGACCAAGCCGAGCGGTTTCTCGCTGCACTACCGCGCCCGGCCCGAGCTCGAGGGCGCGTGCCAGGAGGCGCTGTTCGCCGCGCTCGCCGCGGCGCCGGGGGCGAGCGCAGTCTGGCAGTGGCTGCACGGCCACTGCGTGTTCGAGCTGAAACAGCGTTCGGTGTCGAAGGGGCTGGCGGTGCGCGCGCTGCTGGCGCAGGCGCCGTTCGCCGGGCGGCAGCCGGTGTTCGTCGGCGACGACGTGACCGACGAGGACGGCATCAAGGCCGTGCAGGAGGCCGGTGGCTTCGGCGTGCGCGTCGGCGGCGGGGACTCGCAGGCGCGCTATCGGCTGGCCGATACCGACGCGGTCGGCGCGTGGCTGATGTCGGCGCTGCCGCTGCGCCCCCACACCGAAGAGAACGACGCATGAACACGCAAGCCAACCTCAACCTCGGCATGATCGGCAACTGCACGATCAGCGCGCTGATCGACGCCCAGGCGCGCATGGTCTGGTGTTGCATGCCGCGCTTCGACAGCGACCCGGTGTTCCATGCGCTGCTCGACTCGGCCGACGGCATCGGCGAGGAGGGCAGTTTCCAGATCGTGCTCGACGGCTGCGTGCGCACCGAGCAGGCCTACGACGAGAACACCGCGATCCTGCGCACGCTTTTGTTCGATCATCACGACAACGCGGTCGAGGTCACCGACTTCGCGCCGCGTTTCATGCGCCACGACCGCTCGTTCCACCCGATGCAGCTGGTGCGGCGCGTCAAGCCGGTGCACGGCTCGCCGCGCATCAGGATCGTGCTGCGCCCGCGCGCCGACTGGGGCCGCACCACGCCGTCGCGCACGCGCGGCAGCAACCACCTGCGCTTCGTCACGCCCGAGCGCACGCTGCGCCTGACCACCGATGCGCCGATCACCTACATCCTGGATGAGACCACCTTCACGCTGAACGGGCCGGTCAACCTGCTGCTCGGCACCGACGAATCGCTCGAGGGCGGTGTCGAAGAGACGGCGCGCTGGCTCGAGGAGCACACGGCGCACTACTGGCGCCACTGGACCCGCCGCCTCGCCTTGCCGCTCGAATGGCAGACCGCGGTGATCCGCGCCGCGATCACGCTGAAGATGTGCCTGTTCGAAGAGACCGGCGCGATCGTCGCGGCGATGACCACCAGCCTGCCCGAGGCGCCGGGCAGCGCGCGCAACTGGGACTACCGTTACTGCTGGCTGCGCGATGCGTTCTTCGTCGTGCGCGCGCTCAACAGCCTGTCGGAAGTCGGCACGATGGAAGACTATTTGCGCTGGCTGCGCGACGCGGTCGGCCGCACCGGCGGCGGCCACATCCAGCCGCTTTACGGCATCGGGCTGGAGCACGAGCTGCCGGAAACTATCGTCGAGCACCTCGGCGGCTACCGCGGTCACCGGCCGGTGCGGGTTGGCAACCAGGCGGCCGAGCACTTCCAGCACGACGTGTACGGCAACATCGTGCTCGGCGCGGCACAGGCCTTCCACGACCACCGGCTGCTGCGGCGCGGCACGCGCGAGGAGTTCGCGCTGCTCGAAGTGGTCGGCGAGCGCGCATTCGCAATCCACGACCAGCCCGACGCCGGCATGTGGGAGCTGCGCACCCGCGCGCGCGTGCACACCTCGTCGGTGCTGATGAACTGGGCCGCCTGCGACCGGCTCGCGAAGATCGCCGAGACCTTCGATCTGGCCGGGCGCGTGGCGCTGTGGCGCGAGCGCGCCGAGTTGATCCGCGCGAAGATTCTGGAACGCTCGTGGAGCGAGGAACGCCAGGCTTTCGCCGAGAGCTTCGGTGGCCGCGAGCTCGATGCGAGCGTGCTGCTGATGGCCGAGGTCGGCATGATCGACCCG
>JAZJZJ010000030.1:0-3527 GCA_040389925.1 Pseudomonadota bacterium | reverse complement strand
CACCAACACGATGGTCGAGAACTTCAAGCTCAACGACGTGCTGCGCATGATCCTCGAGACCATGTACCGCGCGCTCGCCTTTCGCCGCGTGATCTTCTGCCTGCGCGACGCGAAGACCGACACCCTGACCGGCCGCTTCGGCCTCGGCGAAAGCGCCGAGGCGGTCGCCGCGAGCTTCAAGGTGCCGCTGAAGGCGGGCTCCGACCTGTTCACGGCCGTCTGCGTGAAGGGTGCCGACACGCTGATCACCGACGCGACCGTCGCGCACATCGGCGCGCGGCTGCCGGCCTGGTACCGGGCCAGCGTCAACGCGCCGGCGTTTTTGCTGCTGCCGATGCAGATGAAGGGCGCGCCATTCGCGCTGATCTACGCCGACAAGGCGCGGCCGGGCGGCATTGAACTGGGCGAGAAGGAACTGTCGCTGCTGCGCACCTTGCGCAACCAGGCGGTGATGGCGTTCAAGCAGGCGGCGTGAGCGCGCCATTCGGGCTGACCTTCATTCGGGGGACTTGCGGCGCCTGCCGGGCGACGTAGACTTGTGACAAATCGCAAGCGCCGGTCAAGCCGGCGCCACAGCGATCCACAAGGAGGCCCTCTCATGCTGACCGCCATGCTCGTCGTCGCCGGTGCCGTTGCGGTCTGGTTGCTGGTGGACCGATTGCTGCTGCGCCGCGATCAGCGCCAAGGCCGGGGGCACGCGGCTTGGTCGGGGCCGAGCACGCACAAGACGTTTCACTCGACCGGCTGGGAAGAAACCGTCCCGCCGCTCGAGGCGAACGACCTTCAGGCCGAGCGGGCGCGCGGGCGCGATCGCGCTGCGGCGTGAGGTCTGGAAGAGGTTGACGAGCCTGATCTCGGCACTGGTCGCAACAGTTGGGGCTGCTTCGTTCCCGACCTGACCCGGTTGGCCGCGCTTCCATGCGAGGAGGCCCGTCGGTTGCCATTCTAGGTCACGCGCGGATCACCGCACGGCCGGCCCGACAACCCTACAGCTGACTTTCGGGGATGAAGACCGACAGCAGCATCAGCCGCACGCGCTGCCACAGGCTCGTGTCGGGATCGACGTCGAGTTCCTCCGGGCTGTCGGCGTCGACCGCGATCCAGCGCACCCCGACCTCGTTCGGCCGCAGTTTGACCTGGTAGACGCCGGCGAGCGCGTCGACCTTGAACGCGGCGAGCACCATCTCGGCGAGCTCCTGGCTCTCGATGCGCACGCCGATCTCGGTGTTGATGTTGGCCGAACGCGGGTCGAGGTTCATCGAGCCGACCAGCACGACCTCCCGATCGAGCAAGCCGATCTTCGCGTGCAGCCGGCCGGTCGAGGTGCCGAGCAGGCCCTTGAACGTGCGGTCGAGCTTGAGCCGGTTCGAGCTGAGTTCGTACAGCTCGACGCCCATTTTGAGCAGTGGAATTTGGTGCCGCTGCAGGCCCACGCTGACGAGCGGCTCGTCGCTGACCGCGAGCGTGTTCGTCACGATGCTGACCTTCACGCCATCCGCGCGCAGCTTGCCGATGCGCGCCAGCGCGTCGTCGCCGGGAATGACGTAGGGCGAGAACAGCACTGCCTCGGCGCGCGTGTCGCTGAGCTGCAGCCGGAAGCGGTGCGTCAGCGTGTCGTCGATCGAGATGCTGTTGTTGGCCGGGTCGATCTTGCCCGGCGAATCGGCGAACGCGAAGGTTGGCGCCGAAATGAACTGCAGCGTGCGATGGGCCAACCCGGTGCTGAACGCCGGCGCGCCGAAGAAATCGGGCGCCATCGGCACATCGGGGCGCGCATCGGCGCGGGTCACCTCGTCGAACACCGCGCGGTCGACCTCGGGCGGCGCGGGTGCATGGCCGGCCGCGCGCACGATCGCCTGTGCCGGATAGACGGCGGTGCTGTTCCAGTACAGGTCGAACCAGCGGCTCAGCTCGGGCACCGCATTGCCGGTGAGCAGCACGTCGAAGTCGATGAAGTTGCTTTGCGCGCCGCGCAGGAAGTATTCGTCGGCGAGGTTGCGCCCGCCGACGATCGCCATCACGCCGTCGGCGACGAACAGCTTGTTGTGCATGCGATGGTTCAGGCGCTTGAAGTCGAGCGCGAGCGCGAGCAGGCGGCGCATCGACGAACCACGCTCGGTCACGAACGGATTGAACAGGCGCACCTCGACGTTCGGCGTTGCCGCCAGACCGAGCAGCAGGCGGTCGAGGTCGGCGGTGTACAGGTCGTCGACCAGCAGACGCACGCGCACGCCGCGCGCGGCAGCGTCGCGCAGCGCGCGCAGCAACGGGCGGCCGGTCGAGTCGTCGGCGATCAGGTAGTACTGCAGGTCGATCGAGCTGCGCGCGTGTTCGATCATCGCCAGGCGCGCGTCGAGTGCGTAGCTGCCCTGCAGCAGCGGCCAAACGCCCGATTCGTCGGGCGGAATCTTCGCGTCGCGAGCCACGGTGGCGAGCGGTGCGTCGGGCGCCGCCACCAGGGTGGTCGACGGAACGCGCTCGATCGTCGGCAGCACGCCCGCGCAGCCGGTCAGCAGCGCGGCCAGCGAGATCGCGAGCAGCGACTGCAAACGCGATCGAAGGAGCGGGATCATTTCAGCGCAGTTGCAGGTCGTCGTTGCCGAAGCGGATGTTGAGCGGCTCGATCAGCAGTTCCTTGGGGCCGGCCTCGACGGCACCAGCGACGATCGCCTCGACGCCCTGCGCGCGCGCCACGTCGACGGTGCGCTGCGCGTCTTCGGCGCGCACGAAGATCGCAAAGCCCGCGCCCATGTTCAGCGTGCTGTAGGCCTCCCGGTCGTCCTGCCGCGCGTGCTGCTGGATGAACTTCAGCACCGGCGTGACGGGCGGCACGGTGTGGATGCGATAGCGGTGCTCGGCCGGGTGGCGCAGCAGCTTGCGCCAGCCGTGGCCAGTGATGTTGGCGCAGTAGTGCGGCGTGATGCCGGCCTTGTACAGCGCCTCGGTGACGGGCGAATAGAGCACGGTCGGCGCGAGCAGCGCATCGCCGTAGGTCAACCCCGGCGACACTTCGGTCAGGTAGCCGTCGGGCAGCCGCTCGACCAGCTTGCGCGCCAAGCTCAGGCCGTTGGCGTGGATGCCGCTCGAAGCGAGCAGCACGATCGCGTCGCCGGGCCTCAGCTTGTCGCCGACCGACAGCCGCTCCTTCGGGTTGATCAGGCCGGTGCACGAGGCGGCCAGGTCGATGCGCCCGGCCTCGACGATGCCGGCCAGCGCCGGCGTCTCGCCGCCGCCCCAGGCGACGCTGCAGACGTCGCAGGCGCGCTTCCAGCCGGCCACCAGCGCCTGCGAGCGCTGCGCGTCGGCGAACCAGTCCGAGCCGCCGGCGGCCCAGTAGGCCTGCACCACCAGCGGCGTCGCGCCGACCGTGATCAGGTCGTTGATCGCCATCGCGATCGTGTCCTGCGCGATGCTGTCGTAGTAGCTCTTGCCGGTGAGCGCGTGCATCTCGTCGGCGACCAGCGCCTTCGAGCCCAGGCATTCGACGATGCTGGCGAGGTAGAACGGGCCGACGTCGACGACGTAGG
>JAZJZJ010000029.1:3600-7052 GCA_040389925.1 Pseudomonadota bacterium | reverse complement strand
GCGTCTTCTCGAGGTTGATGATGTGGATCTTGTTGCGATGGCCGTAGATGTACGGGGCCATCTTCGGGTTCCAGAAGCGGGTTTGGTGGCCGAAGTGGACACCGGCTTCCAGCATTTCACGCATGGTGACAGTCATGAGGACTCCAAAGGTTGGTTCTAGAATCCGGCTCGAATCGCGACACTTCTGTCGGAACACCCGCGACACACTTGTCGCAAGCTCTCCTACATGCTTGTCGCAACACCTTTAAGCAGCCGGTTCGCGATTTGCCTGGGGGTTCAGCACAACGCCGTACCCAGCCAAGCCAGTCGATTATAGCATCCCGATGACCCCTGACCTGACCGGCTCGCGCGACCGCGCCTCTGCCAGCGCCCTGCTCGATGCCTGCATAGACGCGGCGCGGTCCGACGCCAATCGACACACCTTCATCAGCACCTCGTTCGACGCGGCCGGCGAGACCGCCCGTGCGGTCGATGCCCGGCGCGCGACCGGCGCTGCGACTGCGCCGCTGGCCGGCCTGGCGGTCAGCGTGAAAGACCTGTTCGACGTGCGGGGCGAAGTCACCGCCGCTGGCTCGACCGTGCTTGCGACGAACCTCCCGGCGGCCGACGATTGCCCGGCCGTTGCGCGACTGCGCCGCGCCGGCGCTGCGTTCATCGGCCGCACCAACATGTCGGAGTTCGCGTTCTCCGGTGTGGGCATCAACCCGCACTTCGGCACGCCGGCGAACCCGGCCACGGCCAAGCTCGACGCCGAACCGCGCATCCCCGGCGGCTCGACCTCCGGCGGCGCGGTTTCGGTCGTGACCGGCGCCGCCTGGGCCGCGCTCGGCTCCGACACCGGCGGCTCGATCCGCATCCCGGCCGCGCTGCAGGGGCTGGTCGGCTTCAAGAACACGGCGCGGCTGACGCCGACCGACGGCGCGATCCCGCTGTCGACCACGCTCGACACGGCATGTGCGATCACGCGATCGGTGCGCGACGCGGTCCTGCTGCACGAAGTGCTCGCGGATCGTCGCGTGGCGCTGGCCGGCAAGCCGATCGCCGCGCTGCGCCTGGCCGTGCCGACGACCGTGATGCTCGACGGGCTCGACGCGAGCGTCGCCCGCGCCTTCGAGCGCGCGCTCGCAACGCTGCGCGCGGCCGGCGCGCAGATCGACGAGATCGCCCTGCCCGCGCTGGCCGATGTGCCGCCGAGCTTCTCGCCGCCCGAAGCCTGGGCTTGGCATCGGCACCTGCTCGCGACGCGCCAGGCCGAGTACGACCCGCGCGTCGCGATGCGCATCCGCCGCGGCGAGGGCGTGAGCGCCGCCGACTACATCGATCTGCTGCAGGTGCGCCGCGCGTGGATCGCCAAGGTCGAAGCCGCGATGACCGGCTTCGACGCGATGCTCAGCCCGACCGTGCCGATCGTCGCGCCGCCGATCGCACCGCTGATTGCCAGCGACGACGCCTTCTTTGCGACCAACGCACTGCTGCTGCGCAACCCATCACTCGTCAACATGCTCGACGGCTGCGCGCTGTCGCTGCCCTGCCACGCCGACGCCGAGATGCCGGTCGGCCTGATGGTCTGGAGCGGCGCGCTGCGCGACGACGCCGTGCTCGATGTTTCGCTCACGATCGAAGCCGCCTTGGCGGCCGCCGCATGAAGGTCGCAGTCGTTGGCGCCGGCATCATCGGTGTCACCACGGCCTGGGAGCTCGCGGCCGACGGCCACGAGGTGACGGTGTTCGAGCGCCGCGGCAGCGTCGCGGCGGAAACGAGCTTCGCGAACGCCGGCGTGGTCGCGCCCGGTTACGTCACGCCCTGGGCCGCGCCCGGCATGCCGAAGAAGGTGATCGGCCACCTGCTGAGCCGCCACGCACCGGTGCGCGTCCACGCGAACCTGAGCGCCGGCGAGATCGCGTGGATGTGGCGCTGGTGGCGCGCGTGCAAGCTGCGCACGTATCAGGCGAACCGGCTGCGCATGCAGCGCCTCGCGTACTTCAGCCGCGAGCGGCTGCATCGGCTGACGCGCGATCTGAAGCTGGACTACGAGCGCAGCGACGGCTACCTCGTGCTGCTGCGCACCGCCAAAGACCACGCGATGGTGCAGCCCGGCCTCGCCTCGCTGGCCGAGCTGCACACGCGCTTCGAGATGCTCGATGCCGCACAATGCCGCGCCGTCGAGCCCGGCCTCTCCGACGAAACGCCGCTGCACGGCGGCGTGTATCTGCCCGACGACGAGGTCGGCAACTGCCGCCAGTTCACGACGCTGTTGCGCGCCGAGTCACAGCGCGTCGGCGTGCGCTTTCGCTTCCACACCCAGGTGCAGAAGATCGTCCCGGGCAAGGCGCCGCAGCTGGTTCACCTGTATTCGCCGCCCGAGGAGTCGACGGTCCTGCTGAGCGCCGCAGGCGAGAGCGCGCCGAACGGCGCCCAGGACACGCAGCCGATGGCGCTGCACGCCATCACCGAGAGCTTCGACGCCGTCGTCGTCTGTGCCGCGCTCGCCTCGGCCGCGTTGCTTCGGCCGCACGGTCTGAAACTGCCGATGCAGGCGGTTCACGGCTACTCGATCACCGCGCCGCTGCGCCGCGTCGAAGCGCACGGCGACATCGGCCCGCGCTCGGCGCTGATGGACGAGCGCTACAAGGTCGCGATCAGCCGCCTCGGCGCGCGCGTGCGCGTGGCTGGCAGCGCCGAGATCGGCGGATCGGCCACGCGCCACGACCCGAAGGCGCTGGAGACGCTCTACAAGGTGCTGCACGACTGGTTCCCCGGCAGCGCGCGCCTGAGTCAGGCGCAGGTCTGGAAAGGCGCACGACCGATGCTGCCCGATGGCCCGCCGGTGATTGGGCGCAGCGGCGTCGACGGCGTGTGGCTGAACCTCGGGCATGGATCGAGCGGCTGGGCATTGTCGTGCGGCTCGGCGCGCCTGATCGCCGATTCGATCGCAGGACGCACGCCGCCGATCGACACCGAAGGCCTCGGCGTCGAGCGCCTGCGCGGCTGAACGACGATGCGCCCTGTCCGGCCGATCACGAACGAACTCGCGTTGTTCGATGCGGCGCAGACCCGCGCGCTCGAACAGCGCGCGAGCGCATCGCTGCCGCCGCATGCGCTGATGCGCCGCGCGGGTGAATCGGTCGCGCGGCTCGCGCTGGCGCTGGCGCCGCATGCGCAGCGCGTCTGGATCGCAGCCGGGCCCGGCAACAACGGCGGCGACGGCCTCGAAGCCGCGACGCACCTGCTGCGCTGGGGCAAGGCGGTCGAGGTGTCGCTGATCGGCGATGCAGCGCGGCTGCCCGGCGACGCGGCGGATGCGCTTGCGCGGGCGCACGCCGCCGGCGTGCCGATCGGCGCGGCGTCGTCGCCCAGCAAACCGCCCGACCTTGCGATCGATGCGCTGCTCGGCGTCGGTGCAAGCCGCGCACCGGACGCGGCGATCGCCGCATGCATTCGCGCGCTGAATG
>JAZJZJ010000029.1:0-3590 GCA_040389925.1 Pseudomonadota bacterium | reverse complement strand
GCGAACTCGCCCGGCTGAACTGCCCGGTGCTCGGCGTCGACCTGCCCTCGGGTCTGCATCCGACCACCGGCCAGCCACTGGGCGCCGATTGCGTCAGCGCCACGCACACGCTCGCGCTGCTCGCGCTGAAGCCGGGCCCGTTCACCGGAGCCGGGCGCGACCACGCGGGCATGGTGTGGCTCGATGGGCTCGGCGTCGAGGCTTCGGCCGATGTGCCGAGCGCGTGGTTGTCGGGCATGACCGCTTCGATGCGGCGCCGGCATGCGCAACACAAGGGCAGCTTCGGCGACGTGGCCGTGGTCGGCGGCGCGCCGGGCATGGGCGGCGCGGCGCTGCTCGCCGCGCGCGCGGCGCATGCGGCCGGCGCGGGCCGCGTGTACGTGGATCTGCTGGATCGCTCGTCGACGCTCGCACCCGTCGACGCGATCCGCCCGGAACTGATGTTCCGCGCCGATTGGCTTCACGCCAGCGCCGAGACACTTGCGCGCACGACGATCGTCTGCGGCTGCGGCGGCGGCGATGCGGTGCGCACACCGTTGCCGCGGCTGCTGAGCCTCGCGCGCCGCCTGGTGCTCGACGCCGATGCGCTCAACGCACTGGCTGCCGACACGGCACTGATGACGCTGCTGCGCGCCCGCCGCCCGCGTGGCCTCGCGACGGTGTTGACGCCGCATCCGCTCGAAGCCGCGCGCCTGCTCGCGTGCACAACCGACGAGGTGCAAACCGATCGCCTGCGCGCGGCGCAGGAGCTGGCCGATCGGCTCGGCTGTGTGATCGTGCTGAAAGGCTCCGGCAGCGTGATCGCGGCTCCGGGCCAGACACCGCGCATCAACAGCACCGGCAACGCGGCCTTGGCGACCGCCGGCACCGGCGATGTACTGGCCGGCTGGCTCGGCGGGCGCTGGACGCAGCAAGCGTCGGGCGACGAAGCCACCACGGCTTTCGTCGTGGCATGTCAGGCGGTCGCCGAGCACGGCGCGGCAGCCGAGCCGCCGCCGTCAGGCGCACTGCGCGCCGGCGACTTGATCGAGCGGCTTTACGCCCGTTGACGCGCCGCGCTCAACCGAGCGCGCGCATCGCCTTGCCGGTCTCGAGCGTGCCTTGCGCGTTCCCGCTCTCGGGCACCGTTTCGCCCTCACGATCCGACAGCGCGCCGAAGCTCAAAGCGACCTGCTCGGCCGCGTCGTCGGGCAGGCCGACGAACACACCCTGCGTCAGCGTGATGTGCGCGCGCTCGAACGCGCCGGCGCCGGCGCACAGGATTGCTCGGGTCGGCGCATCGTCGGCGACGAGCGCGAGCAAGCCCGGTGTCACCGCCTCGGCGCGCAAAAGGTTCAGCACGGCCTCGGGCATCAGGTTCTCGGTCATGCGCGTCGCGGCGGTGGGCGCGAGGCAGTTGACGCGGATGTCGTTCTTCGCGCCTTCGATCGAGAGCGTCTGCATCAGCCCGACCAGCGCCATCTTCGCGGCGCCGTAGTTCGACTGGCCGAAGTTGCCGTACAAACCGCTCGACGAGGTCGTCATCACGATGCGGCCGTAGTTCTGCGCGCGCATCACGTCCCACACCGCCTTGGTGCAGTTGACGGCGCCCATCAGATGCACCTCGACCACGAGGCGGAAGTCGTCGAGCGCCATCTTCGTGAAGCTCTTGTCGCGCAGGATGCCGGCGTTGTTGACGAGGATGTCGACGCGGCCCCAGGTCGTCATCGTCTCGTCGACCATCGCCTGCACGGCCGCCGCATCGGTCACCGACGCGCCGCTCGCGATCGCCGCGCCGCCGGCGGCGCGGATCTCGTCGACCACCGCCTGCGCGGCCTTTGGCGTGCCGCCCGTGCCATCGAGCGTGCCACCCAGATCGTTCACCACCACTTTCGCGCCGCGCGCCGCCAAAGCCAATGCATGCAGGCGACCCAAGCCGCCGCCGGCGCCGGTCACGATGGCCACGCGGCCGTCAAATCGAATCGTCATCTGTCTTTCTCGGTTGTTGGGTGATTGGGGGCCTCAGCGCCGCGTCGACGGTTTGCCGCCCGACGCACGCCCGCCGGATTTGCGCGCTGCCGACTTGGCCGCCCGCACCGGGCGTGTCGTCGCGCCTGTGCTGCTGCTGCGGGCCTTCTGTGCCTTCTTCTTCGTCACGGCCTTGACGGCGCGATCGGTCTCCTTGATGTGGGCCAGTTCGCCGGCAGCGGTCGCATTCGCCTTGTCGCGCTTCGAGCGCAGCAGGGTCGCGTCGTCTTCGCCTTCGCGCACCATGCGGAAGTCGATCTTGCGGCCGTCGAGGTCGACACGGCTGACCTGCACGCGCACGCGCGAGCCGACCGCGTAGCGCAGGCCGCTGCGCTCGCCGCGCAGTTCCTGGCGCACCTCGTCGAAGCGGTAGTACTCGCCGCCGAGTTCGGTGATGTGCACCAGGCCTTCAACGTAGAGGCCGTCGAGTTGCACGAACAGCCCGAAGCTCGTGACCGAGCTGACCGTGCCGCCGTATTCCTCGCCGAGATGCTCGCGCATATAGCGGCACTTGAGCCAGGCCTCGACATCGCGCGAGGCCTCATCGGCGCGGCGTTCGTTGACGCTGCAATGCACGCCGGCGACTTCCCACTTCTCTTCTTCGGCGGTCGCTTGGCGCGCCGGCTTGGTCGTCTTGCGGTTGCTCGGCGCCGGGTTGCTCGCGCCGGTGACGAGGTGGTAGCGCTTGCCGCCGAGGAGCGCTTTGATCACGCGGTGCACCAGCAGGTCGGGATAGCGCCGGATCGGGCTCGTGAAGTGCGTGTAGGCCTCGTACGCAAGACCAAAGTGGCCGCTGTTGATGCCGGTGTAGATCGCCTGCTGCATCGAGCGCAGCAGCATCGTGTGAATCTGCATCGCGTCGGGGCGGTCTTTGGTCGCGTGCGCGATCGCCTGGAACTCGCCGGGCTTCGGATCATCGCCGATCGACAGGCCCAAGCCGAGCGCGCGCAGGTAGTTCTGCAGCAGCGTCTTCTTCTCGGGCGTCGGCCCTTCGTGCACGCGGTACAGCGACGGGTGCTTCGAGCGCTCGATGAAATCGGCCGAGCACACGTTCGCCGCGAGCATGGCCTCTTCGATCAGCTTGTGCGCCTCGGTGCGCGTGCGCGGCACGATCTTCTCGATGCGGCCGTTCTCGTCGCAGACGATCTGCGTCTCGGTGGTCTCGAAGTCGATCGCGCCGCGCTTGTTGCGCTCTTTCAGCAGCGCGCGGTAGACCTCGTGCAGGTGCAGCAGATCGGGCACCAGCTCCTTGCGCTTCGCGGCCTCGGGGCCGCGCGTGTTCGCGAGGATCGCCGCGACCTCGTTGTAGGTGAAGCGCGCATGCGAGCAGATGATCGCCGGGAAGAACTGGTAGGCGTGGATCTCGCCGCTGGCCGTGATCAGCATGTCGCAGACCATCGCGAGCCGGTCTTCGTACGGGTTCAGCGAACACAGGCCGTTGCTGAGCTTCTCGGGCAGCATCGGGATCACGCGCCGCGGAAAGTAGACCGACGTGGCGCGCTCGTAGGCGTCGGCATCGATCGGCTCGCCCGGCTTCACGTAGTGGCTCACGTCGGCGATCGCGACGATCAGGCGCCAGCCGT
>JAZJZJ010000028.1:0-78205 GCA_040389925.1 Pseudomonadota bacterium | reverse complement strand
GCTGCTCGGGCCCTCGGGTTCGGGCAAGACCTCGCTGCTGCGCATCATCGCGGGGCTGGAGCGGCCCGACTCCGGCTCGGTGCTGTTCCACGGCGAAGACGCGACCTTCGACGACGTGCGCGACCGCCAGGTCGGTTTCGTGTTCCAGCACTATGCGTTGTTCGGCCACATGAGCATCTTCGAGAACGTCGCGTTCGGCCTGCGCGTGCGCCCGAAGGCTACGCGACCGAGTGAGGCGCAGATCACCGCGAAGGTGACCGAACTGCTCAAGCTCGTGCAGCTCGACTGGCTCGCCGACCGCTATCCCCATCAACTCTCCGGCGGCCAGCGCCAGCGCATCGCGCTCGCCCGCGCACTCGCGGTCGAGCCCAAGGTGCTGCTGCTCGATGAGCCCTTCGGTGCGCTCGACGCCAAGGTGCGCAAGGAGTTGCGCCGCTGGCTGCGCCGGCTGCACGACGAGATGCACATCACCAGCGTGTTCGTGACCCACGACCAGGACGAAGCGATGGAAGTGGCCGACCGCGTGGTCGTGATGAACCAGGGCCGGATCGAGCAGGACGGTGCGCCCGACGAGGTCTACGACCACCCGGCCACGCCGTTCGTCTTGCAGTTTCTCGGTGACGTGAATCTGTTCCATGGCCGCTTCGGCCACGCGCCGGGTGGCACGACCCGGCCCGACGAAGTGAGCTACGTGCGTCCGCACGAACTCGAGATCGTGGCCGAGGCGCAGGACGGCGCGCTCGCCGTGACGCTGTCGCAAGCGTTGACGGTCGGGCCGCAGACCCGCATCGAGTTCAAGCGCCTCGACGACGGCAGTTTCGTCGACGTCGAAATGACCCGCAGTGACTACACCGGGTTGCGCGATCGGCTCGGTCTGCGCAACGGCAGCCTGGTGCACCTGAAGCCGCGGCGTGTCACGCGCTTTTCGGCGGGCGTCAGTGCGTTGGTGGAAACCGAACTCGCCGACCCGGCCGCGATGATCTAAAGCTCGATGCGCGTGCCGGGTGCCGTCGCCATCGCGCGCTCGACCACCTCACGCTTCAGCGACGACGCGAAGGTCTCGATGAAGTCGTACACGTAGCTGCGCAGGAAGCTGCCGCGGCGCACCGCCAGCTTGGTCAGGTTGATCTCGAACAGGTGGCGCGCGTCGATTGCGCGCAACTCGCGGTCGCGCTCGTCGTCGAACGCGATCGACGCGACGATGCCCACGCCCAGGCCGAGGCCGACGTAGGTCTTGATCACGTCGGCATCCATCGCGGTGATCACCAGATCGATCTCGATGCCGGCCTTGTCGAAGGCCTGGTCGATGTGCGTGCGCCCGGTGTAGCCCGGGTTGTAGGTGATGATGGGGTACTCGGCCAGGCGCTCCAGCGTGAGCGCCGCGCCGTCGAGCAGCGCATGGCCGGGCGGCACGATCACGCTGTGGGTCCAGCGGAAGCAGGGCAGCGCGACCAGCGCGTCGTAAGTGGCGAGCGCCTCGGTCGCGATGCCGATGTCGGCCTCGCCCGAGATCAGCATCTCCGCCACCTGGTCGGGCGTGCCCTGATGCAGGTTCAGGCTGACTTGCGGATAACGCTGGCGGAAGTCGCGCACCGCGCCGGGTAGCGCATAGCGCGCTTGCGAGTGCGTCGTCGCGATCGAGAGCCGCCCCGACGCCTGCTGCGTGAACTCTTCGCCGGCGCGCTTCAGGCTGTCGGCGTCGTTCAGCATGTTTTCGATGATGGGCACGATCAACGCGCCGACCTCGGTCAGCGAGGTCAGGCGCTTGCCCGCGCGCACGAACAGGTCGACGCCGAGCTCTTCTTCGAGTTCGCGGATCTGGCGGCTCACGCCCGGCTGCGAGGTGTGCAGCACCTTGGCCACTTCGGTGAGGTTGAAGCCGCAGCGCAGCGCTTCGCGCACGGAGCGCAGCTGTTGAAAATTCATGAGATCACAAACGAGAAGCCGGGCGTTCGGCGCCCGGCGATGCTGAAGGGTGGGAGCGAGTGGCCTATCTGTTCGGCTGCGGCGTCAGCCGCAGGTACGGCGTGACGGCGGTGAAGCCCCTCGGGAACTTCTTCCTGATCAGCTCCGGGTCTTGCAGCGAGGGCACGATCACGACGTCGTCGCCGTCCTTCCAGTTGCCCGGCGTGGCGACCGAATGGTATTCGGTCAGCTGCAGCGAATCGATCACACGCAAGATCTCGTCGAAGTTGCGGCCCGTGCTCGCCGGGTAGGTGATGATCAGCCGCACCTTCTTTGCCGGGTCGATCACGAACAGCGAGCGCACCGTGGCGGTGGTGCTGGCGTTCGGGTGGATCAGGTCGTAGAGCTCCGAGACCTTGCGGTCGGCGTCCGCGATGATCGGGAAATCGACCCGCGTGTTCTGCGTGCGGTCGATGTCGGCGATCCACTTTTCGTGCGAGTCGACCGGATCGACCGACAGCGCGATCGCTTTCACGTTGCGCTTCGCGAACTCGTCCTTCAGCTTGGCCGTGAGGCCGAGTTCGGTGGTGCACACCGGCGTGAAATCGGCCGGGTGCGAAAACAGCACACCCCAGCTGTCGCCCAGCCACTGGTGAAAGTGGATGTCGCCCGCGCTGGAATGCTGGGTGAAGTCAGGGGCCGTGTCGCCGAGTCTCAGGCTGGCCATGGGCAGCTCCGCAGTGAGTGGAAGCCGCAGTATTCCGGGAGTTCATCAGTCGCGGAAGCAACAAAAAGTGCTTTCCTTATCTGGTGAGTGCATATCGAGCTCCATTCCCGATCGCAGCGGTTCGCCGAGTTCAGGTCATCGCGTCCGATGTACTGCGGGCAGCCCGGACAGGCGCACAGTGGGCGCGAGAACGATGCACCTCGGCGCCGTGCTGCGCGCCCGGCGGCGATACTGTCAGCCATGACTGCTGTCCCGCCGCCCGCTTCCCCCGATCCCTTGCCGCTTGCAGCCTACGCCGTGGTGTCGCCCCGCACGGTGCGTGCGAGCGCACTGACGCGTGGTCCCTGGGACCCCCGGCACCAACACGCCGGTCCACCCATCGCCATGGTGTGCCGAGCCATCGAATCGGCCGCGCAGGAACACGGCCTGACCCACATCGCCCGACTCACCGCCAACCTGCTCAGGCCGTTGCCGATTGCCGAACTCGAGATCGAGGTGACGACGGACTATGCCGGGCGCAACGCGGCACACTACTCCGCGCGGCTGTCGAGCGGGGGCAAGGAACTTGCGCGCTTCACGGCATTGGCGCAGCGCGAGAACGAACTTGCGCTGCCTGACCATCTGGATGGTCATCCGTTGCCACAAGCCCCGAAGCCACCCGCCGAAAGTGCGAGCCAACGCATGCCTTTCGGGCGCGGACTGCCAGGCTATGCCGACCTTGTCGAGAATCGAATCGCCAGCGGCAGGTTTTTCCGGAGCCGCTGCGCCGCGTGGTTCCGGCTGCAGCGACCCTTGGTCGAGGACGAAGATCCCAGCGGCTATCAGCGCGTGGCCGTGGCTGCAGACTCGGGCAACGGCATTTCGGCGGTGCTTGACTTTGAACGCTACGTCTTCGTGAACTCCGACCTGACGATCAATCTGTTGCGCCGTCCGCTCGGGGAGTGGATCTGCGTGGATGCACGCACGCTTCTGGCACCCAACGGGTGTGGTGTGGCCGAGTCGCAGCTCTTCGACGAAGCAGGCCTCATCGGCCGTGCAACCCAAAGCTTGGCGGTGCGCGCGCGCGTCTGACGATCAGGTGCTCATTGAGCGGCCGCGCGGGTCGGCCTTGCAGAGGCCGGCGCCGGCTTCGGCCCAGGTCGATACCTTGGGCGTCAAGCTGCCGCGGTGATCACGCGCAACGCGCGCCGCATCCGGCTGCACCCGGCCTCCGACTGCGCTTCATCCAGCCGGGCAAGCCGGTGCAAAAACGCCTACATCGAAGGCTTCGACGGACGGCTGCGTCAGGAGTGCCTGAACACGCACTGGTTCCTGACCCTGGACGATGCGAAGGCCAGGATCGCAGCTTGGCGCATCGACTACAACGAGGCTCGGCCCCACTCCGCGCCAGACTGGCAAACACCTGCCGAATTCGCCCGCCGTAGCCGCCTGCAGGCGGCTACGGCGAAGTCAGAGGAGCCGGAAAGTTCTACTTCCAAGCGGTACTGAATCGGGTGCAGGGTCAGAGCGGGTGATCGACAGTGTTCGCAGCAATACGGCGCATCAACGCAAGGTCGGCATCGGGAGCAGTTTCCACCATCGTCGCTCGTGAACTAGGCCAGGATGTCGAGCAACCTCTCCAATGCAGTCGAGTAATCGAGCTACTCAGCCCACCAAGTCAGACTATCGATCCAGCAGGCACAAACCAATGTGCTGGCTATTCGTTGGAGGCAAATTCATGCCCAAATTGACTCAGCCGCGACGCGCATACCAAGCAACCGACTCCATCAGGCCTTGCTGCACTTGATGAGTGGGCGAGTAGCCGAGACGCTGCCTCGCCTTCGAGATGTCGGCCAGAGAGTGAGCAATGTCCCCAGCCCGGAACGGCCGGTAGTCCGGAGGCGCCACCACCAGTTGCGGGCGCAGACTTTGCAGGCTTGCTGCAAGCATGCGATGCAGATCAGCAAGGGATGTGCGTTGACCGACCGCGACGTTGTAGATCTGGTCGACAGCGTTGGACGTATCGCTGAGCGCAGCGCGCAAATTGGCTTGGACCGCGTTGGCGACATAGCAGAAATCCCGAGACGTCAGGCCGTCGCCGTTGATGGCGCAGGTTACCCCATCAAGCATGGAGCGCGCCCAGCGCGGAATGACCGCTGCATACGCACCCTGCGGATCTTGGCGCGCGCCGAATACGTTGAAGTAGCGCAGCCCGACCGTCGACAGTCCATAGCAGCGCCCGAACACGTCGGCATAGAGTTCGTCGAGGTACTTCGTCACCGCATACGGCGACAGGGGGCGGCCGATATGGTCCTCGACCTTCGGCAGTGCCGCCGAGTCGCCATAGGTGGAACTTGACGCCGCATAGACGAAACGTGTGGCTTTGGCGTCTCGTGCCGCGGTCAGCATGGTCAGGAATCCTGTCGCGTTGGCCCGGTGAGTTGCGAGAGGGTCCTCGATCGAGCGCGGCACCGAACCCAGTGCCGCTTGGTGCAACACCACATCCACGGCTTCGCAGGCGTCGCGGCAAGTGTCAAGGTCGACAATGTCGCCTTCGATGAAACGGTGACGCGACCAAGCGTCGTCCCCCACGAGGCTGCGCACCTCATCGAGATTGGAGCGGTGGCCGGTCGAAAAGTTGTCGAGCGACGTGACGTGTTGCCCCAAACGTAGCAGCGTTTCGAGCAGGTGGCTGCCAATGAACCCGGCCGAGCCCGTCACGAGCCAACGCCGCTGGTGGGCCATGACCCGGTCTTCGACGTCCCGCAAAGCGTTCGTGCTCATAGTCGCCACAGTTCGACGCCGCGCTCGCGCATCGCGGTCCGATCGGCTGTTCCTTTTACGTCGATGTATATCCCGCCGGGCACGAGCTTGGTCAGGGTTTCGTCGATCGGGCGCTTGACAAAGACCTCGTGCGAGACCGCGGCGACGATCGCGTTGGCGCGGGGCAATTCGCTCCACTCGATCAGGTCGACGCCGTACTCGAACCGTGCATCGGCGGCCGCAGCGACCGAATCGTGCACGATGACGTTGGCGCCGTAGCTCTGCAGTTCGTGAATGATGTCGATCACCTTCGAGTTGCGCAGGTCCGCGCAGTTCTCCTTGAACGTCAGGCCCAGCACGATGATGTCGGCGCCCTTGACCGGCAATCCGGCTTTGATCAGCAGCTTGACCGTCTGCTCTGCGATGTACTTGCCCATGCCGTCGTTGATGCGGCGGCCGGCGAGAATGACCTGTGGGTGGTGGCCCAGCATTTCGGCCTTGTGGGTCAGGTAGTACGGGTCGACGCCGATGCAATGACCGCCGACCAAACCAGGCCGAAAGGGGAGGAAGTTCCACTTCGTCCCGGCGGCCTCGAGTACTTCGAGCGTGTCGATGCCGATGCGCTGAAAGATCAGCGAGAGTTCGTTGACGAGTGCGATGTTCAGGTCGCGCTGCGTGTTCTCGATCACCTTGGCGGCTTCGGCAACCTTGATGCTGCTGGCGCGGTGCACGCCGGCCTCGATCACGCTGCCGTACATCCGGGCGAGCAGGTCGAGCGTTTCAGGTGTGTCGCCGGCTACCACCTTGACGATCTTCGTCAAGGTGCGGTCCTTGTCGCCAGGGTTGATGCGCTCTGGAGAGTAGCCGACGAAGAAGTCCTGCTTCCAGAGCAGTCCGGAGTGCTCTTCCAACAGCGGAATGCAGATTTCTTCGGTCGCACCGGGATAGACCGTCGACTCGTAGACGACGGTCGCGCCTTTCTTCAGGTTGCGGCCGACGGCGATGCTGGCACCGATCAGGGGGGAGAAATCGGGGATGTGGGCGTCGTCGACGGGCGTCGGGACCGCAACCACGATGAAGTCGGCATCCTTCAGCGCTGCGGGATCGCTCGAAAACTCGAGCGCCGCCTCTTGGAGGCTGGCGCTGCTGACCTCTCCGGTCGGGTCCAGATGGTTGCGGTAAGCCTCGATCTTGCGCTGCGAGAGATCGAATCCCACCGTACGGAATCTCTTGCCGAACTCGACCGCAAGCGGCAGTCCCACGTACCCGAGTCCCACCACGCCGACACTGACTTCGAGTTCACTCACGGAGAGCTCCCTGACTGCTGGATCGGCCGTCGCGGAAGCTGCCTTGACCGTACCGCTTTGGTGACCAAAAGGTCGCAGTGTAGCGATCACACTGTTCGCTTCGCATCCCCTTTGCCGACGGGCAGCAACACCCCTTACATGCAGGGTGCCCTTGGCGGAGGGCGATACTAAAATGGTAACTCGTCGTTTCGTCAGTAAGTGACGGTGTATCGGCACTCGTCTTGTCTTGAGAAGTCAGCGATTCAAATGTGTTAACCCTGTGAGGTAGGCATGGAGATGTTCGCTCATAGGGTCAAGACAACGACCGTGATCGAGTTTGTGGCTGACACGGCCGTGTGCTTCGCTGCGGCCTTGCTGGCGTTCAAACAAATTCTGCCCGCTGGCTTGGCTCCTGCGGAAGCGCTCGAGTCCGCCACGCAGGGATTCCGCTCGGCCGCAGCGTTCGCCGTCGTGATGTCACTGATGTACTCGTTCGTCGGCCTGTATCGGCGTAGCGCGACGCTCGCGGGCGTATGGAGCCTTGTCCGGCGGGCGTTTCTTGCAGTGCTGATCGGGGCCGCGATCGCCTACCTGGCTCTTGTCCTCGATGGGAAGCACGGCTATGCGATACAGCTGCTCGGCCGCGCAGTCTGCTACGTGAGCGTCGGGGCCGTGCTGGTGCGCAGCCTTTCGTACGTGGCCCGCAGTTCTTCGCTCGGCGTGAAGCGTGTGCTGATCGTGGGTACCGGTGCCGAGGCCCAGGAAGTGGCGCGTGACATCCGCCGCACCGCAGGGGCGCAAGCCGCTTTGGTCGGCTTTTACCCCACAGGTGCTGACGAAGAGCAGCCGGGCGGCCATCCCAAGGTGTTTTCGCGGGAAGTGCCGCTCGACCAACTTGCTCAGGAATACCGTGTACACGAGATCGTCGTGGCGGTTCGCGAGCAGCGGGGCGGCGCGGTCCCGATGACCCAGTTGCTGGCTTGCCGTATCCAGGGTATCCGGGTGCTCGATCTGGCCGGCTTCTACGAACGGGTGCACAGCGAAGTGCCGACGGACAGCCTCAAGGCGAGTTGGCTGGTCTACGGCCATGGATTCGTGCAGAGCACCGCGCGCATCGTCGCCAAGCGCGGTTTCGACCTGGTTTTCTCGTCCGTGCTGCTGATCCTCGCTGCGCCTGTGATGCTGCTGACTATGCTGGCGATCAAGCTGGAGAGCCCCGGACCGATCATCTATCGGCAGGAACGCGTCGGTTTGGGTGGCCGCTCGTTCATGTGCCGCAAGTTCCGCAGTATGCGATCGGACGCCGAATCCGACGGCGTCGCGCGCTGGGCCACCAAGAACGACTCGCGTGTGACCCGTGTGGGCTCGTTCATCCGCAAGACGCGGATCGACGAATTGCCGCAATTGATCAGCGTGCTCCAAGGCGAGATGAGCCTGGTCGGGCCACGCCCGGAGCGCCCTTCGTTCGTGGCTGAGCTGAAAGAGACGATCCCGTTCTACGACATTCGTCACAGCGTGAAGCCCGGCGTGACCGGCTGGGCGCAGGTTCGCTACGGCTATTGCGCGACACTCGACGACTCTCGCCGCAAGCACCAGTTCGACCTTTACTACGTCAAGAACAACTCATTCTCGCTCGACCTGCTGGTGCTGATCGAAACCGTGAGCGTGGTGCTGTTCCGGGAAGGTTCGCAGTAGCCAGATTGCATGCGCTGTCGCATGCTCCGGGGTGCTGGCCTTCCACATCGAAAACTCAACAGGACGGGAACCGAACGTGCAGAACACATCTTTGGGCAGGGCGGGGCGTTCGCTCCTGCAGTCGCTGACGTTGTTGCTGGTGCTGGTCGGCTGTTCGTCTACCGGCAGCCTGCCGCCGGCACCTCAGTCGGTCGGTTCGCCTGAATTGCGTTACAAGATCGGCCCGCTGGATACCCTGAACGTGATCGTCTGGCGCAATCCCGAACTCTCGGGTCCCGTCACGGTACGCCCCGACGGTTTCATCTCGATGCCGTTGATCGGCGACATGCGCGCTGCCGGCAAGACCCCGGCCGAGTTGTCGGCCGAAACCCGCACGGCGCTGGGCAAACTGGTGCTGGATCCAGTGGTCAGCGTGGTTGTCACCGGCTTCCAGGGCGTCTATGCCGAACAGATCCGCATCGTCGGCGAGGCGGCAAGACCGCAGTCGGTTCCGTATCGGCAGGACATGACGCTGCTCGACGTGATGATCCAGGTGGGCGGGATGACCGACTTCGCCGACGGCAACAGCGCGGTTTTGATTCGCGGAACCCAGGGTGGGAAGCAATACAGCGTCCGCCTGAAAGACCTGCTCAAGCGCGGCGACATTTCGGCCAACGTGTCCATGATGCCAGGCGACATCGTCATGGTGCCCCAAAGCTGGTTCTGACCCGCGCTCTCCTGGGTGTCAGGCAAGGCGGACGGATCCGTTACCGCCCGGGCACCGGTCCTGATATGCCGAATTCACGCGGATTTCCCGAAGTTTTTCTGTAGACGATGCCCAACACTCCTCCGATGGTCCACAGCACGAACGCACTTGTCGCCCGAGCACAGTGGGCGTTGCTGGCCTTGAAGCGCTGGCGCTGGGCCGCGTTGGGCACGGCCTGGGGGATCGCCATCGTCTGCGCGGTGGCGATCTTCGCCGTGCCCCAGCGGTTCGAGGCGTCGTCCCGGCTGTACGTGGACACGCAGACAGTGCTCAAGCCGATCATGGTGGGACTGACCTTCCAGCCCGACATCGATCAGCAGGTCCGGATGCTCGCGCGCACGCTGATCTCTCGCCCGAACGTGGAGCGCCTTCTCGACAATCCCGAGGTAGGCTTCCAAGTTGCCAGCCCGAGCGAGCGAGAAGCGACTATCAACCGTCTGATGGAGCAGATCAAGATTGTCGCGGCCGAGCGCGGCAACCTCTACACCATCTCTTACCGAGACCCGAGCGCGGAGCGGGCGCTGCGGCTGGTGCAGGGTACGGTCGCGATGTTCGTCGACACCGGGGCGGCGGGCAAGAAGCAGGACTCGGTCGAAGCCGTGCACTTCATCGACGACCAGATCAAGACCAACGAAGCCAAGCTGATCGAGGCCGAGGCCCGGTTGAAGGACTTCAAGGTCCGGAATTTCGGCGTCACCGGTGTATCCAACCAAGACTATTTCGCTCGCATGTCGGGGCTGTCGGACGAGGTGAACAAACTGCGCAGCGATCTGAATGCGGCGGAGCACTCTCGGGACGCCTTCCGGCGAGAACTGGCAGCCGAAGATCCGCAGCTGCCAGCCGAGTCCTTCGTCGGTGCGGGCGGCGTCGTCGTACCGCTGGAGATAGACAACCGCATCGATGCGCAGCGTCGCCAACTCGACGACTTGCTGCGGCGCTTCACCGAGGATCATCCGGACGTGATCAACGCGCGCCGACTGGTTGCGCAACTCGAGGCACAGAAGCGCCAGGACCTCGCCGCCAAAGCCGCTGAAAAAAGAGCCCGGCCGGCCGGCACTGCGGCGACCAGCCCCGTGTATCAGCGCATCCGTGTCTCCTTGGCCGAAAGCGAGGCACAGGTCGCGTCGTTGCGCTCGCAGCTCGCCGCGCAGACCGAGCGATTGGCGCAGATTCGTGCGCTCGCAGGCAGACTGCCGCAGGCCGAAGCCGAACTCGCCCAGTTGAATCGCGACTACGACATTCTCCGCAAGAACTACGACCAGCTCGTGGCGCGTCGCGAGTCGGCCTCGCTGGGGGTCAAGCTCGACGAATCCAAACAACTGGCCGACTTCCGGGTCGTCGAGCCGCCGCGGGTCTCGTCGGCTCCGGTATTCCCGGGGCGCATCCATTTGGCCCTGATGGCGGCACTGCTTGTATTGGTCGGCGGCGCAGCGGCGGCTTTGGGGCTGGATCTGCTCAAACCGACGCTCAACGATTCCCACTCCCTGGAGCTGCTTTCGGGGCGGCCGGTGCTCGGTAGCATCTCGCTGTCCAAGACCGATGCATCGAGGCTCGTTGACAGGCGCGATCTGCAGCGGTTCGCTGCCGCGGCCGCCCTGTTGCTCGTCTGTCAGACCGCTTGGCTCGCGTGGCTGGCGGTGCGTCCGGTCTCGATTTGAACAAGCCCATGAACATCATCGAGCAGGCCGCGAAACGCCTCGAACAATTGGAACGTGCCGGCGTCGCCGTGCCGTGGAGTGCCGCGCGTTCCGCGCCGGGTGGCGTGGTGACAGCCCTGCCGACCGACGCCACCGCCGGCGCGCCCATTTCGGCTCCATCGTATGCGGGCGACGACGTCGCGAAGGCGTCAACGCCGCCGCGCCCGGTCGAGCACCCAGCCGCGCGGATCCGCTTGGCGCCCAAGACGCGGGTCACGCTCGACCTCGACCAACTGCGCGCCGCTGGCCATTTGGTGCCCGACCAGATCCGGTCCGAGATGGCGGAGCAGTTCCGCCATCTCAAGCGCCCGCTTCTGAAGACTGCCAGGGCCCTGGGCGAGACGGCGGGCCACCGCGGTGGTCAGATCATGATCACGAGCGCGCTGCCCGGCGAGGGCAAGACGTTTTGCTCGATCAACCTGGCGATGAGCATGGCCATGGAGGTCGACACCGCGGTCATCCTGGTCGACGCCGATGTCGTTCGTCCCAGCGTGTTCGCGCGGCTCGGTCTGGAGATTCGCCCACCGGGCATGCTCGACTTTCTGCAGGACGGTGCTGCCGACCTGCAGAGCGTGCTCGTCGAGACCGACGTCCCGAAGCTGCTGCTGATGTCGTCCGGCCAGCCGAACGGCCGCTCTACCGAGTTGCTGGCCAGCGCCTCGATGGACCGTCTGCTCACCCAGCTGACCGAAGAGTACGCCGACCACGTGGTGATCTTCGACGCGCCACCGCTGCTACTGACGACCGAATCGACCGTGCTGGCGTCGAAGGTCGGGCAAGTGCTTGTGGTCGTCGAAACCGGCAAAACCACCCGCAACACCGTGCAACAAGCCTTCGCGGCCTTGCGCAACTGCCCGGTCGTGTTCTCCGTCCTCAACAAGTGTGACGAGTCCGACGGCGGCAGGCGCTACGGGTACTACTACGGATGACGCAGTCGAGCCACGCCACGAACCGACAGGCGATCCATGCGCGCCGCCCGTCGGCTCCCGCCGTAGTGCGCCCGGCCCTGGCGATCGTGCTGGCGGTGGCGCTGCCCGATCTCGCCCAGGCGCAGACGTGGAGCGTCCGCCCGGCGGTGCAGGCGACAGTCACCGCGACCACGAATGCCGCCCGCTCCGGCAGCGACCAGGAACGCAAGGACGTGATCGGCGCGATACAGCCGACGATCGAGCTGGTCGGAGAGTCGACGTCATTTCGCATCAACGCGACGGTCGGCGCCGATCTGGTCGCGTATGCAAACGGAACCCAGCCCAACCGGGCCTACCCACTGATCGTGGCGACCCAGCAAGCCACCTTCGTACCGCGCTTGTTGTTTCTGGAGTCGTCGGTGTCGGTACGAGCTGCCGAGCGCGATCCGTTCGCGGCGCGCAGTGCCGCCGGCACGACCGAGAACCGACAGACTACCGCGGCATACCGCATCAGCCCTTACATCGACTATCAGGTCTCGCCCGCCTCGTCCGTGTTTGCCCGCTATGACGAAAGCTGGTCGAACACGGATGCAGTCGATGCCGCCGACCAGCATTTCACCAACGTCGAAGTGCGCCTGTCACGCCGGCCGCTGCCGTTCGGCGGTTCGGTCGAGTACACCAAGCAGATCGCCCGCTTCTCCGGCCAGGGAGAAAGCCGCGCTACGTTCGACACGGTGAAGGCGAGGGGCGACATCGCGATCGGCGGCGAGTTGATCGTCGGCCCCGTGCTCGGCCGGGAACGCAGCACCTTGTTCCTCGAGACGAACGACGACAACCTGTATGGCGCACATCTGCAGTGGACGCCGAGCGAACGCACCCGTCTTGCGGCCGAGGCCGCGCGCCGCTTCTTCGGCACCGGCTGGACGCTCGATGCGCAGCACCGGCTGCCGTGGATGACGATTTCGCTGCAGTGGAACCGGTCTCCGATCACGACGGCCACGTCGCTGGGCGTGGCGGCTGCCGGCTCGAACCTCAACACTTTCCTGGACGGCATACTGACCACGCGGTATCCCGACCCGGCCGCACGCGCCGTGGTGGTCACGAACCTGATCGCCAACCGCGGCCTGCCGACCAGCGTGCAGGGACCGATCGACGTGCAGGCCGAGTACGCCCAACTCCAGAACAATCTGCGTGCGACCTGGGTGCTGCTCGGGTCGCGCAACATCATCTCCGTGACGACCTATGCCCAGACGCTGCGACAGCTGACCCGCGCCGGCGCTGCGCCCACCCTGCCCGCCGGCAATCTCGACAACCGTCAGGTCGGTGTCACGCTGGGGCTGAACCGAAGGCTCTCACCGCAGTTGACCCTCGACGCGTCCGCCAACTGGTCGCGGATCAACGGGCTCGCCGATCACAGTGGCGATGTCAGCCGCGAGCAAATCTACCGCGTGGCGATCGTGCGGGCGGTGTCGCCGCGTGCCGGCATTTCCGCCGGTTTGCAGCACGACCGGCTCGCCACCACGCTCCCGGGCATCGACTCGTTCAAGGCGACCTCGGCCTTCGTGGGTGTGAACCACAGGTTCTGATCGAAGATGTTCGAGTCACATTTTGGCCTGCGAGCCGCACCTTTCCAGCTCAGCCCGGACCCCAGCTTCTATTACAAGAGCCGGGGTCACAGTCAGGCGCTCGCCTATCTGAAGTTCGGCGTGCACCAGCGCGAGGGCTTCATCGTCGTCACCGGCGAGATCGGCGCTGGCAAGACAACGATCGTGCGCACCCTTCTCGAAGGACTCGATCCCGAGCAGGTTGTGGCCGCACAGGTGGTTAACACGCAGCTGAACGAGAACGAGCTGCTGGCGTCGATCTGCAGCGCTTATGGTGTGCCGGTGCAGGGCCATTCCAAGGCGCAACTGATCTCGACGCTGGAGGCCTTCTTCACCGCAGTGGCGGCTGGTGGCCGTCGCGCGCTGCTCGTCGTGGACGAGGCCCAGAACCTCGGCAAGCGCGAGATCGAGGAGTTGCGGATGCTCTCGAACTTTCAACTTGGCAACCATGCCCTTCTGCAAAGCTTTCTCGTCGGGCAGCCGGAACTGCGCGTGATGCTCGGCTCACCGTCGATGGAGCAGTTGCGCCAGCGCGTGATCGCCTCCTGCCATCTTGGACCGCTGTCACAAGCCGAGACGCGGCAGTACATCGACCACCGGATGCAATTCGTCGGATGGAACGGCGAGACCGTTTTCGACGACGATGCGGTAGCGCAGATTTTCGCATCCACCGGGGGCATACCGCGTCGCATCAACCTGTTGTGCACCCGTCTCCTGCTGTCCGCTTTCCTCGAGGCTCGGCAGCAGGTCGACGCGACCCAGGTGCGGGCCACTGCGAGCGAGCTCGAAGGCGAGTCGGGCATGCTGGCCATCACGCTCTCGAGCTAGGCTCGGGCCCAGGGATGAGTCCGTCAGCTGCGTCCGATGCAGCGCCCGTACGCGACGTGGTGGTCGGTGTCCATTCGGCGGTCTGGCGTGGTCTCGCACCGCAACTGACCCTGCTGGGCCATGCACCGCGGGCAATCGGGCACCACGATCTCCCGGTTTTCGACTTCACCGGTTCAGACCGTGTATGGGTGTTTTCGTTCTCGCGCGTGCCCGCCGAGAACGTCGAACTGCTGGCCCACCTCGGCCGCGCCGGTGTTCAGGAAATCGTGTACGTGTCGTCGTCGTCGACCATCGTTGGCGAGCGCACCACCTGCTACAAGTATCCGCGCGTGAAGCGCTTGGCCGAACAGGCTGCGCTGGCGTGGCCGAACGCGCGCGTGCTGACGATTGGGCTGATGCACGACCGCGAGACGGAACTGCCGGGTGGGGCCACGATCGCGACCACCTACCTCGACCTTGCCAACTTCATTGCGGCCCCGCATTGGGTCGATCGGACCGGGGAAAGAAACACCCGGCTGTTCCGGCTCGTGAAGCGGCCACTCGAGCATCCGGTCGAGCGCGCGGCGCATGGACTGTACGGTGTGCTGTTGCGATTGAGCGGGCCGTTTCCCTGCGTGCTGCGCCCGCTCGATCTGCTGCTGCGGGCCTTCGGCGTGCGTTGGTACGGCTATGTGTATCTGAGCAACCGCCTGTGGATGTCGACGATCTCGTGATCGGCTCCGGCCTGTCGGCTCTGGGCACGGTGCTTGGTCTGACGGCACATCGCGACCGACGCATCGCTGTACTGTGCGGCCCGACTCATGGCGGCTTCGCGTACTACGACGCGCGCCGCACGGTGCCCTGTGCCTTCCTTGGCGAGGGCGGCATGGGCAGTCATTGGCACGGTGTGATCCCGACCGGTCGAAGTGGCAGGTTCGGCACGCTGGACGACGCCGAAGTCACAGCCATGTTCAAGCGCTTCTACCCGCACGCCGATCTGCGTACCCACTTGGGCCGGCCCGGGATGTTCGTGCCTTGGCGGGCTATTCGTCCGGCACTCGAGTTGCGCCGGCTCGCGGCTCGCCTGGGCGACGCCCGCCTGATTCTGCTGCCGCAGGCCGCGACCAAACTGCAATTCGACGGATGCGGTGCTCGTGTAGAGACCGCCGAGGGAAGCCACCGCGGGGCACGCGCCTGGCTCGCCGCCGGTACGCTGCACACGCCGGCACTGGTCGAGGCGTTTGCGCCGGATGCGCTGCGCGGTCTGGTGTCGGACCACGCGTTCTGCTACATCGGCCAAGTCGAGGGGCAGGGGCGGCTGCGCGTCGAGCGTTCTCGCGATGGCGTCTTCTACCCCGCGCGGCACGATCCGGCCATGACCGCGCTGTACAGCCTGCGTCCGGCGGCGTTCGGCTATCGGCAACTGGATCACGGCATCGAACAGCGCGCGGTGTTCGGGCTGCCCACCGGCAGCGCGCTGACCAAGATCGCGCGCCGCATGTCGCCCGGCCTGATGGTGGAGGCGTTCTACAACCGCTTCGGTTTCTTCAGTGGCACTCGCTTGCAGAGCGTGTATGCGCAGGTGTCGGTCCGCGACGCCTACGAATTGCGGGGCGGGGCACTGCCGCTGGTGGCGCGCAGCTCGGTCATCCGTGCTGCCACTGACGCCGCACGTCGGGCGCAGCCGTTCGCGGGGCTGCGGGAGTCGCGTCGAGTCGACCTGTCGTTACCCGGGATTCATCTGCACCATTCGCTCGATCCGGCCGCGCTGCTGCGCGCCGGCATCAACGGCACGGACTCGCCGCTCCAAGTGATCGATGCCTCGGTGCTGACCGACATTGGCCCGGACCACCACAGCTTCAAGATGCTGACATCTGCCCACGAACGCGCACGGCGTTCCGGCCTGCCGGCTGCTGCCGCCGAACCATGACCGCGCCCCCACGCTCCACCTTGCTCGATACGCCCGGCTTGGGCATCGTCTATTTCGGCAACGAATGGTTTGCCGAAAACCGCACCAGCAGCCATCACATGGCGCGGCAGATCGCTGCCAGCGTTACCGTGCTGTATGTCGATTCACCCGGCATGCGCGCCCCCTCGGCTTCAGGTCGCGACCTGCGCCGCATCGTCGCCAAGCTGAGCCAGGCCCTGCGGCTGCCCACCGAAGTGCGGCCGGGGTTGTGGCACTGCACCGTGCCGCAACTGCCGTGGCGGCGCCTGCCTGGCGTGGTGCGTCTGAACCGCTGGTTCGGGGCATGCGCGGTGCGACGCGCGATGCGCCACGTTGGCATGGAGCAAGCGGTACTCTGGTTCGTCGTGCCCCATCCGAGCTTCATGCTCGATGCCGTTCCGCACGCGCTCGCGATCTACTACTGCATCGACGACTACGCGGCCCATCCGGGCGTCGACGCGGACCTGATCCATGCCTGCGATGCGGAACTCACACAGCGTGCTGACCATGTCTTCGTGGCGCCGCCGGCACTGGTGGCGGCGAAGCAGGCGGTCAACCCGGCGACCAGCTATTCGCCGCACGGTGTCGACACCGAAATGTTCGGTCTGGCCCGAGCTGAGGCGACGCTTGTGCCAGCGCTGGCTGCCGCGCTCGCTCACCCATTGATCGGCTATTTCGGCCTGATCGCCGCGTGGACCGACATCGAGTTGATCGAGTGGCTTGCACGGCAGCGGCCACAGTGGCGCTTCCTGTTGATCGGCCACGCTTCGGTCGACGTCTCGGCGCTGTCGGCGTTGCCGAACATCGTCCTGGCCGGCCCCCAGCCCTACGAGTCTCTGCCGAGCTGGGCGAAGGCCTTCGACGTGGCCATCATCCCGTACCGCCTCAATCAGCAGGTACGCAACGCCAACCCACTGAAGTTGCGCGAATACCTTGCCACCGGCAAACCAATCGTCTCGGTGGCCACTCCCGAGATCGATCGCTTTGCGGGCCTCGTGCTCGTCGCCGACGGCCGCGAGGAATTTCTTGCGTCGATCGAACGCGCGCTTGCCGATGACACGCCAGAGCTGGAGGCTCAACGCGTCGCCGCGGTGCGAGAGATGAGTTGGAAGCATCGCGCCGCCGTCTCGCTCCGGATCGCCGGCGAGTCGTTGGCGAAGCGACGTTCGAATGCGACGAAATGAATTTCCCCTGCGCGGTGTCGGCACCCAATCGTTGGACAATCCCGCCAATTGCTTTCTTCTTCGCGCATGAATCCGCTGTGGCCTCTCGCTTCGCTTCTGACCGGCAACCTCGTGCGCACCCGCGGCCCACGCACCGGCGGGGCGGTGTATCTCACCTTCGATGACGGGCCGCACCCGCAACACACCGCCAGCGTGCTGGAGGTGCTCGCTCGCCACGGCGCGAAGGGCAGCTTCTTCCTGATCGGGCGCGAAGCCGAACGCTTCCCGGAACTGGTGCGGCGCATCCTGGCCGAGGGCCACAGCGTCGGCAGCCACTCGATGTTCCATCCCAGGATGCGCGGCTTGGGCGCTCGGGTGCAGTGGTCCGAGATCGACCGCGCCGACCTCGTGCTGGAAGGCTTCGACGGTCGGCGGCGTCACGCTTTCCGGCCGCCGAACGGGCGGGTCACCCTGCCGATACTTGCGGCCGGCTTGTGGCGGCGCCAGCCATTGGTGCTGTGGACGATCGACAGCCACGATTACGAGCTTGGCCCCGACGGCGTGATCCAACGCTTGCAAAAAGGTCCGCCAACCGACGGCGACGTGATCCTGTTTCACGACGACGGGGCGTGCGCCGCGACCGCGTTGCAGGCTCTGCTGCCGGTGTGGCGAGCAGGCGGGCTGAGCTTCCCGGCGCTGGGCTGACGCGGATGCTGCCGGTGCAGCGGACCCCGCGAGTCCGGGATGTCCGCGTTTACATTTGTACACTATCGTTCAGCCGCTTCGGGCCGGCCGCCATAGCGACGGGACGCCTGTCGCGTTCCAACGCAACCGCGGAAAGGCTGGCACGATGATCCACAACCCGTTGCGGCCCGCCTTCCGACCGAACTGCGAAGAGTGGCGATGAACGTCGTCCACGTCGTCGAGAGCTTGGACGTCGGCGGACTCGAGCGGGTCGTGGTGTCGCTCGCTTCGTGGCAGAAGGCACGCGGCGATTCGAGTCGAATCATCTGTCTCTTCCACGAGGGTGCGCTGGCCGTCGAGGCACGCGCCAAGGGCCTGCGCGTCGACGTGATGAACAAGTCGACGGGGCTGGACCTGCGTGCACTGCGCGCACTCCGGGCCGCCCTGACCGACAGCGGTGCCGATGTCGTGCACACCCACAACGCGATGGCGCACTACTACGCGGTGGCGGCAGCGATCGGCTTGGGGATCGCCCGCATCGTCAATACCCGCCACGGCATGGGTTCGACGCGCGAATCGCGCCGGCTCGGCTTGCTCTACCGCTGGGCGCTGTTCGGTACCGCGCAGGTCGTCGCCGTATGTCACGCCGCGCGCGATGGTTTCGTGAGCACCGGCCAGGTACCTGCCGAGAAGGCGTTGGTCGTGCCGAACGGCGTGGCGATCGAGAACATCGAGCCGCGCAGCGAGTGGGCGAAGGCGCAATTGCTCGCCCGGCTCGGGCGTCCCGAAGGCACATTCCTGATCGGCAGCGTGGGCCGCCTCAACGCCGTGAAGGACCACGCCACGCTGCTGCAGGCGGTGCGGCGGATGCGGCATTCCGGGCGCGCGGTCGACCTGCTCATGATCGGCGACGGCGAGTTGCGGGCTGCGCTCGAGGCCGAAGCGACCGAACTGCAACTGAACCACTGCGTGCATTTCGTGGGCATGCGCGACGACGTGGCGCAATGGCTCGCCGCTCTGGACGTGTTCGTTCTGTCCTCGCTGTCCGAGGGCTATTCGCTCGCACTTGTCGAAGCGGCGACGGCGGCCCTGCCGATCGTCGCCACGCGCGTGGGGGGCAATGCCGAGATCGTCGAGCACGAGGTCACCGGCTTGCTCGTGCCTGCGCGCGATGCGGATGCGATCGCGGTCGCGGTTGCCCGCCTGGTCGACGAGCCCGAACAGTGTGAGCGCATGGGGCAGGCCGGCCGCCACTGGGCGCTGCGGCACGGTTCCGTACAGGCGATGGGGCAGGCTTATCAGTCGCTCTATGGCGGCGCAAAAGGTCACGACCGACGACGGCCGCCGATCGCCGGTGAATCAACGGTGGCCGGAGGGGACCGTTGAGAGTCTTGGTGATCACGAATCTGTTCGGCTTTCCATGGGATGCGTCCCGCGGCGTGTTCAATCAGCAGCAGTTCGACCGGCTCGCCGAGCGCGTCGACCTGTCGGTGCTGGTCGCCGTGCCGTGGCCGCAGGCACTGCGGCGTCCGGGACGTTACTGGACGGCACGCCGCGAAGGGCGCAAGCGCTGGGCCTACGTCGACTACTTTGTGTTCTGGTACGTGCCGGGCGTTGCGCAAGCGTTGCATTCGCTCTTCTTCTTCGCGTCGCTGGTGCTGCAGCGGCCCGCGCTGCTTTTCTTCACGCGCTGGCAGGCGCTGCTCGGCAGCTGGGGTTTCCCGGATGCGGTCGCCACCGCTGCGGTCGGCGCGATGACACGTACCCCCGTGCTGATGAAGGTGCACGGTACCGATGTCAACGACTATCTCGACGTGCCGGGCAAGCGCTGGCAGATCCTCGCTGCCGCACGCCGCTGCCACGCAGTGATGGCGCCGAGCATGGCGCTGCGTACCCGCCTCATCGATGCGGGCGTCGCCGGTCACTCGGTCCATGTGGTCTACAACGGGGTAGATGCCACTCGGTTTCAGCCCGGCGACCGGCGCGGTGCGCGGGCGCGGCTCGGGCTGGATGCCGAAACGCAAACGCTGCTGTTCGTCGGCAATCTGAAGGTGGCGAAGGGCTGCGTCGAGTTGATCGAGGCGTTCGTGACGCTCGCGCCAACCCACCCGACGCTGGGCCTGGCGATCGTCGGCGACGGCGAGGCACGTACAACATTGGCCCGGCTTGCCGCTGAGGCCGGGCTGACGGAGCGGGTACGCTTCGTCGGAAAGGCCGATCACGCCATCTTGCCTGTCTGGTTCGCGGCCAGTGACGTGCTGTGCCTGCCCAGCCACAACGAGGGCGTGCCCAACGTGGTGCTCGAGGCGATGGCCTGTGGTGTACCGGTGGTAGCCACACGGGTCGGCGGCATCCCCGAGGTCGTGCCGGATTACGCCGGCGTGCTCGTGCCGGTACGGGACAACACGTCGCTCGTCGCCGCGCTGGAGTCGGCGCTGACCCGGCAGTGGGACCGCGAGCGCATCTCCTCCCATGCTCACGGCTTTGCGTGGGATGCCAACGTCGATCGCGTCACGGCCTTGCTGGCGGGCGCGGCCGGACATCCGCCGGCGCCATGATCGCAGTGCTCACCCTGTTCTGGCTCTGTACCGCGGCGGTGGCCTATACCTACATCGGCTATCCGGTGCTGCTGATCCTGATCAGCGCGGCGCAGCAGTTGCGGTCGGATTGGCGCCAGATCTCCGGCGCGGGAACGCGGCGGGTTCCTGTCGACGGGCCGCCGCTGCGGGTGGCGGTGCTGGTGGCCGCGTTCAACGAAGAGCGCCATATCGGCGAACGCGTGCACAACCTGCTCACGCAGGACTACCCTGCGGAGCGGCTGCGCATCTACATCGGCTCCGATGCTTCCGACGACCGCACTGCGGAGATCGTGCGCAGCTTCGACAGCAGTCGTCTGACCTTCGTCGACTTCCCCATGCGACGGGGCAAGTCCTCCGTCATCAACGACTTGGCCGCGATGGCCGTCGAGGATGTGCTGGTGTTCACCGATGCCAACACCTTCTTCCAGCCGGATGCGGTCCGGAAACTCGTGCGGCACTTCGGTCGCCCTGACACCGGTTGCGTCTGCGGCGAACTGCGGCTGGTGCGCGGTAGCCTGGTCGGCGACAACCAGGATCACTTTTACTGGCGCTACGAGCGTCTGCTGAAGTTCTTCGAAAGCCGCATCGGGGGACTGCTCGGTGCCAACGGAGGCGTCTACGCCTTGCGACGCGAGGATTTCCGGTCGATTCCGCCCGACACTGTGATCGACGACTTCTGGATCTCGATGCAGGTGATCGAGAGCGGGCGGCGTGCGCTCTACGATCCCGAGGCGGTCGCGACCGAGGTGATCCCGGAGCGCATCGGCGACGAGTTCCGGCGGCGGGTGCGCATCGGCATCGGCAATTACCAGAGCCTGGTGCGGTTCGCCGGGTTGCTCGATCCGCGGCGCGGTACGGTCGCGTTCACGTTCTTTTCGCACAAGGTGCTGCGCTGGCTCGCGCCGCACGCGATGGTGGTCGCCCTGCTGTCGAATCTGCTCCTCATCGCACGGCCGCTTTACGCCGTCTGGTTCGTGGCCCAAGTGTTGTTCTATGCCGCGGCGGCGCTCGGTTGGTTGCTGGCACGCGGCGGCGCTGCGCCGCGCGCGCTGCGCCTCCCGCTGTTCTTTGTCGGCATGAATGTGGGGCTGCTGGTCGGCTCGTGGAAGTTCGCAACGCGCGCGAGTTCGGGCGTGTGGTCGCGCAGCGAGCGCCGATCCTCAACCGGGGTGCCTTGACTTGACGCTCGTTCAGATTCTTGTTGGCGTCGTGATGGCAGCGCTGGTGCTGAGCGTCGCAGCGATCGTGTTCGAGTGCCGGCGCAAGAACATGCACATCTGGCTCGGGAGCTATCTGCGCCAACGCCGACCTGTCGTGGCGGGGCCCATCCATGTGATGTTCTCGTTCGTCGACCACTACGAGCCGCAGTGGGGTCGCCCGAGCCTAGAGGTCGAGGCACGGCGGATCGCGCGCTGGCGCGAGGGCTACAAAGCGCTCGCATCCCGGCACCACGATGCCGACGGCGTGCATCCGCAGCACACTTTCTTCTACCCGGAGGAAGAGTACCGTCCGGAGCACCTCGACGCGATCGCCGAGTTGTGCCGCGAGGGCTTTGGCGAGATAGAGGTCCACCTGCATCACGACGACGACACCGATGCCGGTCTGCGCGAGAAGATCAACCGCTTCGTTAAAGTGCTGCACGAGCGCCATGGCGCTCTGCCGGTCGACCCCGCCACCGGGCGCCCCGCGTTCGCGTTCATCCACGGTAACTGGTGTCTCGACAATTCGCGGGGCGACGGTCGCTGGTGCGGCGTCAACAACGAACTGAAAGTGCTGGGTGAACTGGGCTGCTATGCCGACTACACGTTGCCCTCGGCGCCGAGCGATACACAAACGCGCAAGATCAACAGCATCTACTACGCGACCGACGACTGCACGGCACCGAAATCGCACGACGATGGGGTAGATCTTCGGGCCGGCATGCCGGGCCGCGGCGACCTGCTGATCGTGCAAGGGCCGCTGGCCGTGAACTGGAGAAACCGACGCTGGGGCCTTGTGCCGCGCATCGAGAACGCCGACGTCCGTGCGGCCTACCCACCGACAGACGACCGGGTCGACCTGTGGGTCGAGCAGCATGTGCATGTGCGGGGACGGCCCGAGTGGGTCTTCGTCAAGGTCCATACCCACGGCACCCAGGACCGCGATATCGAGGCCTTGCTGGGGGCGCCCGTCGAGGCCATGTTCAACCGGCTCGAGCGTACCTACAACGACGGCCGCAACTTCGTGCTGCACTATGTCAATTCGCGCGAGATGTACAACATCATCAAGGCGGCCGAGGCCGGGCACACCGGCAACCCGAACCAGTACCGCGACCACCTGCTGCCCAAGCCCCCGATGTTCGCCCCTGGTTGGGCTGCGGCCCAACCAGGCTGATCAGTTCGCCAGGCGTGGCGGTGTCTGGATCGTCGTCGGCAGCGTGATGCTGGAGATGACCTGTCCGGCCTGGCTGCGGATCTCCAGCGTGCCGCCGCTGCCGGTGGTGCTGAAGCGCACCAGCGCCGTGCGACCATCGGCCAGCGTGATCAACGTGCCGGTCAGGTCGGTCGCATCGGAGCGCACCGCGGCGCTGAACGCCTGGTCGGTGCCGAGCACGTTCAGGAACACGGAGGAGGTGCCGGCGCTGTCTTCGACGTCGACGCGCGTGCCCGCGCCGATGTCGGGGTCGACCGAGGGCCACGAAACCACGCGCGAGGTCAGTCCGGTCGGCGACAGACGCACCACGTCGAGCTGATTGGCACCGTTCGTCGAGGTGAGTCGGTCACCGCTGATCGTCGGTGTGCCGGGCAGGTTCAGCGTCCAGACGCGCTTGACGCCTGTGCCGGCCGTCGCGACTCGGTCGAAGACAACCAGCGTGCCCGGCTTGATCAGCAGGATTTCACGTTCGACCTTCGTCACCGCGGCCTTGCCGGCATACATCGGCGTGACGTTGGCGTAGCCATAGCTGTAGGTAGAGGTGTCGGCCAACGCCGTCATCGAGCAGCTCGCGTCGTTTTTTTGGGTGACCAGCGCGCCGTTCTGTTCGATCCGCACCAAGTTGTGAGCCGCTTCACCCTGGACCAAGCCGGAGTGCGAGTCGATGTTCGCGTCGTAGGTCAGCCAGTTGCCTTTGAAGAGTACGAAGCTGCCTTGGTCGTGGTGAGCGTGGCTTTCGGTGTATGGGCCGCAGATGAAGTTGGTGTAGGTCGCGTCGGTCGCCCATGCCGAGCGCGCCGAAAACTGACCTGTGCCGCTGCCCCAGTGGGCGGTGGGCAGGCGGCTGAGCGGCTGAGCGGCCAAGTCCGCCTGGTCGTACAGATAGTCGACCCATGCCTCGAAGGTGTTCGCCATGCGCGGCACCGACGACTGCGCCAGCAGTGTCTTGGAGATGCCGGCCATCGGGTCGCTCGGATACAGGCGGGACAGGATCAAGAGGTATTCGCGGTGATAGTCGAAGAGCTCAGCGGTCGAGTCGCGGGCGTGATCACCGGTGGGCGAGATGCGGTTCAAGGTCGGGACGATGTCGTGCATGAACTTGTCGAACGACGCCAGCGTATGCGGCGTGAGGTCGGCAATGCGCTGCCCGGTCGACTTTTCCCACAAGTAGTAAAGGTCGAACAAGCCCTTCATCGCAACCCCGTAGCCGGTGCCTTCGCGGGAGCCGCCGCCTTGCAAGTCGCGGTTGAAGGTTGTCACGAGCTGATTGCCGATCTTCTCGGTGCGGAACTTGTCGATCCACGCTTGGGCCTGCGCGTTCTCGCCATAGGTGGCCAGGCCGAGCAGCATGGTGGCGCGCAGGAACGAGTAGTAGTAGTTGTTGGACGGGTTGTCGACCGACCAGCCGGTCCATGCATAAGTGGTGGTGCCCCACTTGGCCTGGTTGTAGTTCCAGACGTTCCACACGGCTTGGTTGCCGTAGGCGGCCCAGCGCGTGCGCTGTGCATCCGTCATGCTCGGGCGGCACCAGTCGTAGACCAGCGCCAAGTTGCCGATGATCGGCCCGACTTCCAAATAGCTGTCGCCTGCGACCTGCGCGCGCTGATTGGCGCTGATCAAGGCTTCCTCGCCACGCACGTAGGCATCAGTTTGGTCGACGGCGTAGCGGCAGTACGCAGCGTTGCCCGAAACCTGCGACAACAGACCCGCGTACCAGGGCTTGAAGTCGTAGTAGCTGGCGCCGGCGATCTGGCCGTCAACGATGGCCTTGAAGCGTGTGGCCGAGGCTGCGTTGCTGCTGACCAGGTTGCGCAGGCGCGTCAGCGTCGCGGCGTCGCTCACGAGGACGCGCGGCGAACCCAGCGGCGGGATCGTGAGGCCGCTCGGCGCAGGCGTCGGAGCCGGAGCCGGAGCGGGAGCGGGAGCCGGAGCCGGAGCCGGAGCCGGAGCAGGAATCGGATCCTTCGACGGCCGGCCGCGACGGGGCTCGGTCCGCGATTGCGACAGGATCGAGACGTCCGGCCCGGCGGTATCGCTTGAGGTAGTTGTCAACGCCGCGGGATTCTCGCTCGCCCCCCCGTCCCCCCCGCCACAGCCGACCAGTGCAAGCGCGGCGACTGCCTCAAACAGGGCAATCACGGTGGTATTGAATTGCAGCTTCATAGGTTCCCAACAGTTTCGATTCAGTACGAACACGCCGACCAACCGCCTGCTTCGTGAATCAAAGCGTCGTGAGCACGAACAGGTCTGAGCGAAGGCCGCGGCCAACGCTTGCTGTGTCTGAGCGGTATCGGGCGGACCATAGCCACGTAAAGTTGAATGTCGTAACGTGAAGTGCGGAGACGTTACAGAATGGTTTTGCGTGGCCGCGCCATCTTCATCTTGCCGCGCAAAACGCGACTCGTGATTCACGGCTTTGGCAGCACAGCGTCTTGAAGCGACGGGAGCGGTCTCACGAGACCTGTGGGGAGGGCTCGCAACAGTGGACGCAATTCACAGTCGCCGAATCAGCTCACAGTTCCGAAATCAGGTAACGATTTCCTACAAATCATTGGTATCGCTGCCGGCATACTGAATACCTATCGCTCACAGACTGCGTTCATGAAATCAAACTCGGCCTGTCTCTTGTTGCTGCCTGGCATGTGCCTTTTTGGCCTTGTGTTGGGCGGACTCGACGGGCTTGGTATATCGGTGACCTGTTGGGCTGGTTTTACGGCGCTCGGGACTGCAACGCATGCGTTCGCTTCGCACATGGCCAAGGGGCGCGAACCGAGCGATGGGAGCGCGGAGCCCGCGCCGGCAGGAGTTGTCCCCCGAGATCTGCGAGGGATCTGAGCAGGTCGGCGACTGCCCGTGGCCTGTGGATTCCAGCCACGTCGCTAGCTGTGGTTTCTCAACACGATGTTCCCATCGAATCCGAGGCGGGGGGGCGATGCGGCGCAGCGCGCCTGCCGCGACCTTCTGCATCGCGGCGCGCAGCTTGGTTTGGCCGATCAGACGGCGTTGAGCGACGCGCGACCGGGTGCCGATGCGACGACGAGTTCTCCACGCCTCGCCTGACAGGGCTGCGCAAGCCCGCTTCGCTCCCCCTCTGCCCGGCGAGCCGAAGAGATCAGGGCAGCCTTCATCAGGTCGGCCGCGCCGAGTTACGTGCTCGCCAGACTGGCCACGGGAACGCCCGACGGATCGATCCGGGGGAGAGCGCCGCCCGCGCCAGCGTGGTCTTGCCGGTATCGACGTTACCGCGGTCCCCCGTCTCGCAGGGCTCAACGCTCGACGCGGATGACTCGGCCTTGTGGGCTGTTGGTTAGCAGGTAGAGCCACCCGTCGGGCCCTTGTCGGACGTCGCGGATCCGTTCCAGCAGGCCGGTGACCAGCCGCTGTTGCTCGACCACGCGGTGGCCGTCGAGTTTGATGCGCAGCAGTGCCTGGCCGCGAAGGTTACCGATGAACATCTGACCCTTCCAGCCCGGGTAGCGGTCGCTGGTCAGAAAAGCCATCCCGCTCGGGGCGATTGAAATCGGGCCCCACCAGGCCACCGGCTGTTCCATCCCCGCCTTGGCCGGACCTTCGCCGATCGGTGCGCTGTCGCTGTACTCGGTGCCGTAGGTGATGACAGGCCAGCCATAGTTTCGGCCGGCGCCGATCGCGTTGAGTTCGTCGCCGCCTTGCGGGCCATGCTCCGTGGCCCACAGTTCGCCTGTCCCGGGCTGAAGGGCCATGCCTTGGATATTGCGGTGCCCGACCGACCATATCTGTCCCAGCGCACCCGGTACGCCGAGATAGGGGTTGCCCGCCACCGGTTCACCGTCGACGGTCATCCGCAGGATCTTGCCGTGAGCCGAATCGAGGCGCTGGGCGTCGGCGCGCTGGCCGCGATCGCCGAGCGCGACAAAGAGACTGCCGTCCGGCGCAAACAGCAGGCGAGAGCCGAAGTGCGATCCGTCGGACGACTTTCGGCTCTGGCGGAATATGACGGTCGCTTCCAAAATGCGGTCGCCGACCAGACGGCCGCGAGCGACCGCGGTACTGCGATCGCCAGGCGCCTGCGGCTCAGCTTCCGAGAACGTCCAATAGACGGTTCGGTTCTTTTCGAACGCGGGATCGAGGACCACATCGAGCAGTCCGCCTTCGTCCCCAGCCGCCACCGGCAGCAGGCCAGCCAAGGGGGCGCTCAGCGCGCCGTCGGGCGCGATCAGCCGCATGCGACCGGGCCGTTCGGTGACCAGCATCCGGCCGTCCGGGAGGAACGCCAGTGACCAGGGATGTTCCAGGCCCTTCGCCACAGTGACCGGCCGCAGGCCTTGCATGTCCAAGCGCCGAAGCACTTTCGGCGTCAACCACACCGCCGCGCCGAGCAGCAGGACCATCGTCAAGACCAGAATCAGCCGACTCTTTTGGGTCACCCACGACTCCCAGTTCACAGGACGGCACGGATTCTGCCAGAGCAGATCGGCCACTCGACCACGGGCTGGGCATCGGGAGGGCAGGCGGGCACAATGCGCGGCAACAAGAATCGCGATCAAGGAGGGCTGATGAGCGGCGGATCGATGCTGGTCGTGTCACTGCCGAGCGCGCAGTGAAGGGGAAGCGTGAATTCGCGGCCCGACTCGCTGCCGGCGCCGGTCTGATTCGCCCGCTCGCCGCCGGCCACGCTGCGCTGCGCCACAGCCTGAAAGTCTTGGCCTATCACCGCGTGCTGCCGCGCGTCGACGAAGACAGTTTCTCTTACGACGTCGAACTGGTCAGCGCGTGGGAGGACGAGTTCGACTGGCAGGTTGGCTACTTGGCGCGTCACCACCAAGTGATCACCTGCCGCGACTTGGCCGAGCTGATCGACGCCGGCCGCCCGGTGCCGCGCGAGGCACTGATCATCACCTTCGACGATGGCTACCGCGACAACCACGACGTGGTCCTGCCGATCCTGCGCCGGCACGGTGTCCCCGCGGTGGTCTACGTGACGACCGGCTACGTGGGCAGCGAGACCACATACTGGTACGACCAACTGGTCTATCAAATGATCCATTCGGCGACGTCCCACCTGTCGCTGACCGAGGGTGCGGAGCCGCTCGCGCTGGGCGAGGGCGTGGCTGACCGGCGCAAGGTGGCGGTGCGGGCGCTGAGTCACCTCAAGACCTTGCCCGACCCGCAGCGGCACGCCACTCTGGCTCGCTGGGGGCGGTCGCTCGGGGTGCAGCCGCCGGCGAGTACCGGTATGCACGGATCGATGTCATGGGCGCAGATCCGCGCAATGTCTGACGCCGGTGTCGAGATCGGTTCACACAGCGTGACTCACCCGGTGCTCGCGAAGATCGCCGACGACGCGGCGCTCGAACGCGAACTGGTCGACTCGAAACATGCGATCGAGCAGCACACGGGCCGCTCGGTGGTGTCGCTGGCCTATCCCGTGGGTGGGCCGGGCGCATACAGCGAGCGCGTCATCGGCGCAGTCCGGCGTGCCGGCTACCGGTTCGCATTCACCTACGAGGGCGGCATCAATATCCCGTCGCAATGGGACGACTTCCGCCTGCGTCGAATGGCCGTCGAACGTTACGTGTCGCGTGCCCGCTTTCAGGCCATGCTCGCCGTGCCGGGGCTGTTCGCCTGACGCTGGCGCCTCCCCCACAGTCAGGGGGGCCGAGACGAGACTGGAAACCGCGGGTAACGATCCGAGGCGGCGCGGCGATATCATCCTTCGGCAAAAAAGAAGCGGGTGCTCGTCCGCCACGGGGGGAACAACGATGCTTTTCGGCCTGACCAGGTGGCTGCTTGCGGCCATGATTTCGGGTGTCCTCTTCGGCTGCGGCGGCGGTGGCGGGGGGAGTGCGGTGGTTCCTCCGCCCACGACGAAGCATGGCCTTGTCGTAGAGCTCGTCGGCACGGGTCGGGTCGTGTCTGCACCTGCCGGCATCGATTGCCAAGGTTCCGGAAGTGCGTGCGCGGCCGACTTCGATCAGGGAAGCCCGGTCACAATCACCGCTGCCGCTGGCACCGGGATGCGATTTGACGGCTGGGGCGGTGGCAAGTGTTCCGGTACCGCGCCCTGCACGCTGACGTTGAGCGCTGCGGCGATGGTGACTGCAAGTTTCTCCGCCATCAGCCACGACGTCGTCGTCGCTGTGGTGGGTTCGGGGACCATCGACTCCGTTCCGGCCGGCATTGCCTGCGGCACCACGTGCGGCGGGCCGTTTGCCGCTGGGACCAGCCTGGTGCTGAACGCGGTTCCATCCGCAGGCTGGACATTCGCCGGCTGGAGTGGCGCATGCAGCGGGACCGGACCTTGCGCACTGACGATTGCTGGCGACACTGCTGTCACCGCGACCTTCACCCCGGTAACACACGCCTTGGCCGTCGCGTTCGTCGGATCCGGCACGGTGAATTCTTCGCCGATCGGACTGGCCTGCAGCGCGGACTGCAGCCACCCCTTCGCGGAAGGCACGAGTACGACATTGAGCGCTGCCCCGAGCGAGGGTTGGGACTTCGCTGGCTGGAGCGGGGCCTGCAGCGGCGTGGCGGTATGCAACGTGACGGTGGCAGGCGCCACCAGCGTGACCGCCAACTTCACGGTCAGCAGGCGAACGTTGACCGTCACGAAAACCGGCTCCGGCACGGTTACGTCGCTGCCCGCAGGGATCAATTGTGGGGCGGATTGCACCGAAAGCTACGCGAAGGGCACGGCGGTCGCGCTCGTCGCGATGCCCGGCGCAGGTTACCAATTCGCGGGATGGGGCGGGACGGCGTGCACCGGGACCGGCAACTGCGGGTTGACCATGAACGCTGCGACGACGGTCAACGCCACCTTCACTCCGGCGGCGGCAGGGACGTTCGCGCTGAATGTTGCCGTGCAGGGCTCAGGCTCGGTTTCGTCGACGCCTGCAGGGATCGCGTGCGGCACGGATTGCAGTGAGACCTATCCCGCTGGAACCTTGGTTTCGCTGGCACCGACCCCGCAGCTCGGCGCCACCTTTGTCGGGTGGGGTGGAGCGTGCAGTGGCGCCGGCGCCTGCACGGTTCCCGTCAGTGCGACCACCACCGTGACCGCCACCTTCAGCCAGATCACCCACGTATTGACGGTGACGAAGCTGGGTACGGGCAACGGTGTCGTCACGTCCGCGCCAGCGGGCATCAATTGCGGCGCTGACTGCAGCGAGGCCGTGGCACAGGGGGCGGCTATCACGCTCGCAGCCGCGCCCGGCACGGACTCCAGTTTCGCAGGTTGGGGTGGTGCATGCACCGGGACCGGCACCTGCGTCGTCAGTGTGACGGCGGCGACGACGGTCACTGCCTCGTTCACCCAGATCACTCACGCGCTGACACTGGGCAAGAGCGGCACCGGCACTGGCGCCGTGACCTCGGTGCCGGCGGGAATCAACTGCGGTGTCGATTGCAGCGAGACGTTTCTGCAGGGCACAAGCGTGACGCTCAGCGCGGCCGCTGCGGCCGGCTCGACCTTCGCCGGGTGGACGGCCGCCGGCTGCTCGGGAACGAGCGCATGCGTCATCACCATGTCGGCGCCGACCAATGTGACCGCCGTTTTCGGGTTGCTCACCCGTCGGCTGACGGTTACGAAGTCTGACGCCGGCTCGGGCACGGTGACTTCGGCTCCGGCGGGCATCAACTGCGGTACGGACTGCTTCGAAGACTACGGCCAAGGAACAAGCGTGACGCTGACGGCCACCGCCGCCGTCGGCTCGTCGTTCACCGGATGGAGCGGCGGTGGTTGCACCGGCTCGGGAACGTGCGTCGTCGCGATGAGCGCGGCGACGACGGTCACCGCGACCTTCGCGCCCGTGATGCGGTCGCTGACAGTGGCGAAGGCCGGTACGGGTTCAGGCACGGTTGCTTCGTCGCCACCCGGTATCAGCTGCGGCACTGATTGCAGCGAGCCGTACGCGCAGGGCACCAGCGTCACGCTGACCGCGACGCCGTCCGCAGGTTCCGCGTTCGGGGGCTGGAGCGGCGGCAGTTGCAGCGGCACCGGGACTTGCGTGGTGGCCGTGAATGCGGCCACCACCGTGACCGCCACGTTCACGCAGATATTGCGGACCCTGACCGTTACGGTCGTGGGCGCAGGCGGAGTCGGCTCCACACCGTCAGGGATCAGTTGCCCGTCGGACTGCACCGAGGGCTACGCACAAGGAACTTCGGTCCTGCTGGTGGCCACGCCGTCGGCGGGGCAGCAGTTCACCGGCTGGAGCGGCGGCTGCAGCGGTACCGGCAGCTGCACGGTAACAATGGATGCGGCCACCAGCGTGACAGCGACCTTCGCCGCCGCGCCGGGCAACGCACTGAACGTGGTCGTGGCCGGAGCGGGTACCGGCGCCATCACTTCAGCACCTGCGGGCATCAGTTGCCCCGGCGATTGCACAGAGACCTATGCCGTCGGTGTGACAAGCGTCACCCTCACGGCCACATCGACCGGTGGTTCGACGTTCGCAGGCTGGAGCGGTGGCGGTTGTTCGGGCACCGCGACGACGTGCTCGGTCCCGCTCAGCAGCGCCACGACCGTGACTGCGACATTTGGCGGTGGCACAGCCGTGGGGCTGACCACTCGTCCGAACAACACGACGTGCATGTCGTTCGATCCTCCCACCAGCTCGACCGCGAGCTTGAGCTTGCCGCGCGCGTTCGTATCGCTGAGCTTCAGCGAGCCTGTTGCGCTGCTGCAGGCACCGGGAGACAGCTCGCGCTGGTTCGTCGTTGAGAAGGCAGGTCGGGTGCGGGTCTTCGCCAACAACGCCGCAACCACGAGCACGACGCTCTTCCTCGACATCACTAGCCGCATCACGACTGCTGGCGAGCTCGAGGCCGGCTTGCTTGGCATGGCCTTCGATCCGAACTTCGGCACTGGCGCCGGGAAGAACCAGTACGTTTACCTGTTCTACAGCGGCGCACCCAACTCGGGCTACCGACTGCGCTCGAAGGTCTCGCGCTTTCAGGCGAATGCAGCGACCACTTCGGTCGATGTCGCCACCGAGGTGAGTCTGCTCGGGCTGGACAAATTGGAGAGCAACCACAACGGCGGCCAAATTGCCTTCGGCCCTGACGGCCTTCTCTACATCGGCTTCGGTGACGGAGGGGGCGACCCGAACCCGCAAGCACAGGACGACAAGTACCTGTTCGGCAAGATGATCCGCATCGATACCGGCGGCAGCACCGCCGGCGTGCCGTACTCGATTCCTGCCGACAACCCGAACGCCGGCAACGCGCTATGCAACGCCACCGGCCGCGGCAATGCGAATTGCCCCGAGGTATGGGCGCGCGGCCTGCGCAATCCGTGGCGCTGGAGTTTCGACAAGCTGAACGGCCGGCTGTGGGTCGGCGATGTCGGCTGGGGCAGTTTCGAGGAGGTCAACATCGTCACGCGCGGCGCCAACTACGGATGGCCGCTCGCCGAGGGCAACTGCACCGCGAACTGCACCGGTTTGACCAATCCGGTCTATGCGGTGGCACGTGGTGACGGCCAGTCGATCACCGGCGGTTACGTCTACCGCGGCACGCAGAGCACCGATCTGCTGGGCCAGTACATCTTCGCCGACTTCGGCAGCAAGATGTTCGGGGCCGTGATCACCGGTGCGAGCGCCGGCACCTACACCGCCCGGCAGCTGATCGCGCCGTTCTCGTCGAACTCGATCATGCCGTCGTCGTTCGCGGAAGCACTCGACGGCGAACTGTATGCGCTCGCCTTCGACACCGGCTTCATTCACAAGCTGGTGTTCTCGGCCGGGTCGTCCGGAAGCGGACCGAACGTTCCGGCGCTGTTGTCGGCGACGGGTTGCACGGCCGGGGCCGGCAGCGTGCACCTGCCGGCGCCCGGCATGGTCGGCTACGACATCAATGCCTCGTTCTGGTCCGACAACGCGGTGAAGCAGCGCTATTTCGCGCTGCCGAACAGCACCGCCTCGTTCACCCCGGACAGTGGCGGCGACTGGACCACGCCGCTGCGCAGCGTGTTCCGAAAGGACTTCCGGCTGGCCGGGCAGCTTGTCGAGACGCGACTGTTCATGCGCCAGTCGAACGGCGATTGGGCCGGCTACTCGTACGAATGGAACGCCGGTCAGACGGACGCAACATTGGTCGGCGCAGCCGGTATCGAAAAATCCGTCGCTGGTCAGACTTGGAGCTATCCGAGTCGCTCGCAGTGCATGCAATGCCATACCTCGGCGGCCGGGTTCAGCCTTGGCCTCGAAACGCAGCAGATGAACCGCAGCACCTTCTATCCGCAGACCGGCATCACCGCGCATCAGCTCACGACGTTGAGCGCGCCCCAGATCGCGATGCTGACGCCGCCAATCACCGACCCTACACCGTTGCCGAGGCTGTCGGACCCCGCGGGGGCCGACAGCCTGGACCTGCGTGCACGGGCCTGGTTGCACACCAACTGCTCGATGTGCCATCGACCCGGCGGGCCGACTCCGCTGACGATGAACCTGCAGGCTTCGGTGCCGCTCGCCTCGACCAATACCTGCGGCCAAGATCCTGCGAGGGGCGGTCTTGGGCTGCCCAACCCGAAGATCATCGCAGCCGGCCTGCCAGACAGTTCGGTACTGCTGGCGCGCATCAACAGCCGCGACCCGGCGATCCAGATGCCGCCGATCGGCAGCCATGTCGTCGACACAGCCGGTGTGGCGCTTTTGCGGGCATGGATCACGAACCTGGGTACATGTAACTGAAAGCACCCGACGACACCGTTCGACACTGTGAAGCGGTGACAATTCCGCATGGTCAACGGCGAATGGCGCCGTCGTTCAGCAAACCATCCGGGGGGTTCATGGTATCGATTCTGGTGCGCGGTGCCGTGGTCCTGTCGCTGGCGGTGGTGGCCGCTTGCGGCGGTGGCGGCGGGGATGGCGGCGGTGCTGGTCCGACGCCCCCTGTCCCGACACCGATCTTCGCGCTGACCGCCAGCGCCACTGGATCCGGGGTCGTGACCTCCATGCCTGCCGGGATCGACTGCGGTACGGACTGCACCGAGTCCTATGCCTCCGGCACGAGCGTGACGCTCACCGCGACTCCGGCCACCGGCCACCAACTAACGGCTTGGGGCGGAGCGTGCTCCGGTACCGGCCCCTGCGTCGTCACGCTGTCGCAGGCCAGCACCGTCTCGGCCAGCTTCAGCGCGATCCCGGCCTCGAGCAACGCGCTCACCGTGTCGAAGCTCGGTGCCGGCACCGTGACCTCGTCGCCCGCTGGCATCAATTGCGGGAGCGATTGCGACGAGGCTTATGCCAGCACCGCGGACGTCACCTTGACGGCGGTGGCCGCCGCCGGGTCGACCTTCACCGGTTGGGGCGGCCCGTGCTCGGGCAGCGGGACGTGCGTATTGAACATGGCGCAGGCGCGAACCGTGACGGCCGCCTTCACGGCCAGCGGCACGGCGCTGGGGTGCAACCTGCCGCGCGGTAACAGCGGCACGCCGGTGATCGCCGGCACGCACCCGCGGATCTTGCTGAACCATGCGGCGACGAAGACTTGTCTGCAGCAGTTGCTGGCCGGTGGCACCGCGTCGGCGACGCGTTTCAAAAGCATGGTCGACGCCCAACTCGCTGGCGGGAACCTGTACGACTTCCAGCCTTGGTACGCGGCGCTCATGTACCAAGTGACCGGCGAGCAGCGTTACGCCACCTACGCGATCGCGCAGACCGAGGCGTTCGTCGTCTCCGAGGAAGCCTTGATCGCCGCCAATCAGCGCGCCACAGTGGCCGCCGACAGCTACCTCGAGGTCGGGCCCAGGATCGGCAACCTCGCGATCGTTTACGACTGGTGCTACGGCCTGCTCTCTTCGCAGCAGCGCACGCGCTGGGTCGCCTACGCGAACCAGGCGGTGTCGAACGTATGGAACCCGACGACCGCGCGTTGGGGCAACACGACCTACGCTTGGAGCGGCTGGTCGGTCGACAACCCGTCCAACAACTACTACTACTCGTTCCTGCGCGCCACCATGCTGCTCGGCTTGGCCAGCAACGGCGAGAACTCCCAAGCGGCCACCTGGATCACCAAGTTTCGCACCGAGAAGATCGAGAACCAGTTGCTCGTGACCTTCAACCGCGACCTCGAAGGCGGGGGCTCGCGCGAAGGCACCGGCTACGGCGTCGCGATGAAGAACCTGTGGCAGCTCTACGACTGGTGGGAACGGTCGACTGGAGAACGCATCGCCACGCGCACGCCGCACACGCTGGCTTCGATCGCTCACATGATGCACAGCATCGTGCCGACACTGGACCGGCTCGCGCCGACCGGCGATCACGCGCGCGACAGCAGCGCCGCCCTGTTCGACTATCACCGCGAGTACCTGCTCGGGCTGATCTCGCTGTACCCGCAGGAGCGTCTGTCAGGCGCGGCCAAGGCACTGCTGGACAGTTCGAGCGTGCCGCGCATGACGCAGTACTTCGAGTACTACGCCGACTACCTGTACGAACCGCCGCAGCTTCCGGCAGCCCAGTTGACCGACCTGTCCACCACCTACTGGGCGCCGGGCACCGGCCAGCTGATGATGCGTTCGGGCTGGGAAAGCTCCGCCACCTTCTCGAACTTCATCTGCGGGCCCTACACCGAGAGCCACGCGCACCGCGACCAAGGCAGCTTCGTTTTGTACCGGGGCGCTTGGCTCGGCTTCGATGCGAACGTCGTCTCGGCCTCTGGCATCGAGCAGGACGAGGAGATGCACAACCTGGTCCGCATCACACAGGGCGGCAGCACCGTGCGGCAACGCGAAGGCGCGCCGCGCTGCAATCTGCTGGCGCTGGCCGACAACAGCCGGTTCACGTACGCGGTCGCCGACGTCACTCCGATCTACAACGGCCAGACGGCAATCAGCAAGGTCCAGCGCGAATACCTGTTCATCCGGCCGTCGACCTTCGTCGTGCTCGATCGCGTGGTCACTGCAAGCGGCGCCCAGCGGATCTGGACTCTGAACCTGCCCGGCTCACCGACGCTGACCAGCGACAGGATCGCGTATGTCAGCGGCGCAAACCGGCTCGACGTGCACCGCCTCGCGCCGGCCGGATTGACGGCCAGCTGGGTCGGCGGCCGCCGGGTCGAGATCCCCGACAGCACCGGGACGCAGTCGATCTTCCTCAATGTGCTCTCGACCAACAACGCGGTTTCGACCGCGGTCCGCAACGACGGCAGTGATCAGACCGGGGCGCAGATCGGCATGGCTGACGGACGCACCGCCATCGTGCGCTTCGCCAACACCGGCACGGGCGGCACGCTCGAACTGCGTGCCGCAGATGGCAGTGTCCAATTCAGCTCGGCGCTGCCTGCCACGGTGGTCGCCCCGCCGCTGTTCCGAAACTAGGGGTCTGTGCCGCTCCCTGATCCGCGAGCCGGCGTCAGTCGCGCCCCAGCCGGGCGCCCAGACGCCGCCACAAGCGGGTGACGCGACCGACCGGGAACACGCCGAGTTCTCGCTGGACGGCCTCGATACGCTGGCGCTGCAGCGCGTCGAGCGCCGGCGCAGGACCGCCGAGGTTGGCGTCGACCTGGGCAGTGTTCTTGCAGCTCAGGATCACCGTCGACACCTCTGCGAACGAAAGCGGGTAGGCGATGGCGGCGGCGTGCCGCGATGCCGAGCCGGACTCCAGAAAGTCGAAGGCGCGCGCCTGTCGTGCAGTGCGCTGCACGCGCGCCGCGTCCCATTCGCTGCGCTGGTCGGTCGGATCGGTGAACCGCGCCGCCTCGTCGTACTTGCCGGTCAGGAAGCCGGCCTTGAGCGCCGAGCGTGCGATCACGGCCACGCCGTGCTCGCGCAGCCGGGGAAGCCGCGCGACCAGCGGGTCCGGATCGAGCAGGCTCACGCAGATTTGCAGGCCGTCGACGCGGCCACGCGCGAGCACATGGTCGATGTCGCCGGCCGTGCGCAGCGACACCCCGGTGAACCGTACCTTGCCGGCGGTGCGCAACTGTTCAAGTTCGTCGTAGAGCGCCTCCTCTCGGCCACGCGGGGCCCAGTGCAACTGGTAGAAGTCGATGCGGTCGGTGCGCAGGCGCTGCAATTGCTCCTCGACCAATGCGGTCAGGCCCTGAGGCTGGCCGGAATACTTGCTCGCCAGGATCCAGCGTTCGCGCCGCCCCGGAAGGAAGCGGCCGAGCAGGGCCTCGGAGTCGCCGTACACCGCCGCCGTGTCGACGAAGTTGCAACCCAGTTCTTCCGCCCGTGCCAGCGCCGCCATCGCGTCGGAAGGCCCAACGGCGCCGTAGCTGGCACCGCCGATCGCCCACGCCCCGAACGAGCGCTCCGACACTTGCAGTCCGGTGCGGCCGAACGGGCGTTTCCGCATCGTCAGGTCAGCCCGCCATCGCGGCGTTCGCCAGCGAAATCGTCAGGCGCCGCTTGCCGGAGGCCGTGGTGGGGATGTGTGTCACCTCGAGGATCTCCACGCGCATGTCGGCGCCTGCCACCCCCTGGACCTTGGCGATCAGCCGATCCCGGCGTTCGGGTGGCCACGTGTCCTTCGTCACAAGTCGGAACTGAACTGTGTCGGGGGCCGTCTGTACTACCTGCCATTGGGTCACGTCGATGTGATCGAGCATCGCGTAGACGAAGAACTCGCCAGGCACGTGCCGGCCATCAGGCGTCTCGATCAGGTCGAGCACGCGCCCGTCTATCGACGCGAGAAGCGGCAGTCCGCGCCCGCACGCGCAAACGCCCTGGGCGTAGGTCGCCCGGTCGCCGTTGAGGTAGCGCACCATCGGCATGCCCAGGTTGTGCAGATCGGTGATCGCGATGTCGCCCGAGGCACCGGTCGGCGCCGGCTGGCCCGCGTCATCCAGGGTCTCGAGCACCAGGTGATCTGCGTTGACGTGCAGCCCGCGGTGCTGCTCGCACTCGGCGGCCATCAACATGACCTCACGCGCGCCGTAGGTGTTGAACACAGGGCAACCGAACGCTTGGGCAATGTCGCGCCGCTCCGGCTCGAACAAAGCCTCTGCGCCCGTGAGCACACCCCGAACGCCCTCGATGCGCCGGCCCGTGGCCAGCATGCGGCGCGCGATCAGCGCCACCGGCGTGACGTAACCCACTACCGCCTTCGGTCGGTACGCGATCAGTTCGTCGATGCGGGCGTCGATGTTGTCGGCGCTGAGCGAGAACGCGTCGATGAAGTGGCGATTGAAGGCGCCGTGGTACAGGCGGTCCTTCAGGCCGCCCCACCCGCCCTTGCGCAGTCCGGTGCCCCAAAGGTAGGCGGTGCGCGTGCCGAGCCCGGCGTGGGCCCATCCGTAGCCACGCCACATCACTGCGGTTCGGCGGGCATAGACGTCCATCGTGTACTCGAAGCGGAACGGGTCGCCAGTCGAGCCGCCGGTGCTCTTGCTCAGCGTCCGGCCGCGCCATGGCGTGGCGATCATGTCGTCGTAGTTCGCAGTGATCTGCGCCTTGGTCAGCACCGGGTAGCGTGCGAGCTCCCCGGTTTGCGCCAGCGACCCCGGGCGCACGCCGTGATTGCGCCAGTGACGCTGCAGGAAGGGCACGTGCTGCCAGCAGTGGTGGAGCAGTTCGTTGAGCTTGCGCAGCTGCAACGCCTCGATCGCGGCAGGTTCGAACCATTGGCTGCGCGCGTATTCGGCGGTGTACCGTGCCGTGCCCCGGCGCTTGACTGCGGTTTCGTATGCAGGAAACAGCACATGCTTGAAAAGATGTTCGTACATCTCAGTGCCCGCCGCGGTTGCGCGTCATGTGCCGGCCTTGCGAAACAGGTGCTGCTGCCGCAACGGCAGCAGGCAGCGCGAATGCAGCATGACGCGGCCGAGCTCGCGTTCGACGAAGGCTCGGGTCACGTCACGCCACGCGCCCGTGGCCCGGGCTGGGTCAGGGGCGTGGATGTCCCTCCCGGCCGCGCCGGCCCGCAGCAACTGGATGAACTCGCCACGATGGGGTGCGGTCAGTTCGGTGCGTGACGAGGGTATGGCCGGGTGCTGCATCGGATTCAGTTGGCGAAGAGCGGGGGTGGGGACACCGTGGTCGGAAGCGCGCCGCTGACCATTAGCGCGTTGTCGGCGCCGCGCAGCTCCAGCGAACCACCGCTGCCCTGCAACGAGAATCGCGCGGTCGCCGTACGGCCGTCGGCCAGCTTGATGAGCGCGCCGATCTGGCCCGGTGCATCGGAGCGCGTGACCGAAGCAACCGCACCGTTGGCACCGAGCACGTGCAAGAAGTGCTGGGCCGTGCCGGCGGCATCGATCGCGTCGACGCGCACGCCGCCGCGCATGCCCTTGCGCAGTTCGGGCCAGTTCCGCACCTCGACCGGCAGGCCGGTCGGTGCGACGCGATGCACATCGAGTCGGTTGTTGCCTGTCGTGTAGCTGAGCAGGTCGCCGTTGACCGTCGGTGGCCCGGCGAGGTTGAGCGTCCAGGTCTTGCTCGTGCCGGCAGGAGCGCCGGCTCTGTCCAGCACGACGAAGGTGTCGGGCTTGATGAACAGGAACTCGCGCTCGGACTTCGTGACCGCCACGTTGCCACGGTACGACGGCGTGACGCGGGCCGAGGCGTAGGTGTATTGCGGTGTATCGACCAGAGCCGCCATGCCACAACTCGTGCCGTAGGCCTGCTTGATCGGCGCGCCGCCGCGCTCGAAGCGCAGCAGGTTGTGCAGCTCCTCGTCTTGCTCGATGCCCGAGTGCGAAAAAATGTTGGAATCCAGCGCAAGCCACGCACCCTTGTAGATCACGAAACTGCCTTGATCGCGATGCGCATGGCTTTCGGTGTAGGGGCCGCAGATGAAGTTGGCATAGGTGGCCGAGGTGTCCCAGGACGAGCGCATCATGAACTGCCCTGTTCCAGGCCCCCAGTACGCCGTGGCAAGTTCCTTCAGCGGGCGGGCCGGAAGATCGGGCTGGCCATACAGGAAGTCCGCGAAGTACATGAAGCTGCTTTTCATCGAAGGCACCGACGACGCCTCCAGCAGGGTCCGCGCCACACCTGACATGCGCTCCTCGGGGAACAGTGATTGCAGTTCGAGCAGATATTCGCGGTGGTAGTCGAACAGCGCGGCCGACGAATCGCGCGCGTGATCGCCCGTCGGTGCGAGGCGATCGAGCGTGGGCACGATGCTGTGCATCATGTGGGCCATCGACGCCAGCGTGTGCGGCGTGCGTGAAGCGATGCGTTCGCCGGTGGAACGCTCCCACCAGTCGTACAGCTGCCACAGGCCTTTCAGCGCAGTGCCGTAACCGGTACCTTCACGCGAGCCGCCTCCCTGCAGGTCACGGTTGAAGGTCGGCAGCAGTTGGTTCTCGATCTTGGTCGTGCGGAACAGCTGGATCCACCTCGTCGCCTCGGGGTTCTCGCCCTGCGTGGCGAGGCCGAGCAACATCGTGGCGCGCAGGAACGAGTAGTAGTAGTTGTTGGCCGGGTTGTCGACCGACCAGCCGGTCCAGGGATAGGTCGTGTTGCCCCATTTCGCGCCGGTGTGGTTCCACACATTCGCCACTGCGATGTTCGAGTAGGCGACCCAGCGGGCGCGTTGCTCGGGTGTGAGCTCGCCGTGACACCAGTCGTAGACGATGGCCACATTGCCGATCGACTGCCCGATCTCGAGGTAACTGTCGCCGGCCACCGCAGCGCGCTGGTTGCGCGCGATCTTCTCTTCTTCGGAGGCGACGAACTTGTCGGTTTCCGCGATCGCGTACTTGGCGTAGCGCACCTCGCCCGTCAACTGATACATCAGTGCTGCGTACCAGGGCTGGAACGCATACGCACGGCGGCCCATCAGCTCCCCCATCACCTGGTCCTGGAAACGAGAACTGGCGCTCGAACGGCTTGCCAGTGCCTTTTTCAGGCGCGCCAGCGTGGCTCCGTCGGCGAGCAGGATGCGCGGATGCGTTGTCGCGATCTTGTACGACGGCGGCGGCAGCACCGGCGACGTGGCGCGGGGGGGCTCCACCGCCGCCCTGGTTTCGGGTCTGGGCGCCGCGCGCTTCGGCTCCTGGTTGGCGGCAGCCGGGCCGAGACCGATGAGTGCGGCCAAGGGGATCAGCAGGCAGGCGAGGAAGGGGCGTTGCGATGGCATGGGTTTGAGGATCTCCAAGTAATGTGCTCGCACCATCACCAGCGGGCGTTGATCCAGGCGCGGCTCGGCTTTTCGATCAGATAGAAGGACGCCAGGCCAGCCAGCAGCGCGCCGAGCAACGCCACTCCGGCGGGCAGGTGCGGCTTGATCACGTAGAAAGGCTGCTGCCAGAGGTAGATCGAATAAGACCAGATGCCCATCTTTCGCCACGGCCAGGATGCGAGCGTGCCGCGCACCAGCGCCGGCGTTTGTGCCAGGTGATTGACGCTGAAGGCCAGCAGCACCGGCGCGACGATCGCGCTCATCCACCAATGCGACTGCGGCAGATAGCCAAACGCGGCGATCGGCACGGCGACCAGCGGCATCCACGGAGCAACCCAGCGCGCGAAGCGGTCGCGCACCAGGAAGTAGCCGGCCGACAGCAGCAAAAACGAGGCGGCGACTTCAGTGCGGATCTCGAACGAGGTGCGGGCGAAGCGCGGCGAGGTTTCGTAGATGTAGTAAACCGCCATCGCCGCGATGCTGGCCGCACCCAGCACCCAGACCTCGCGACTGCGCAGCGCCGCGAAGAGGGTAAGCAGGCTGAGGAACACATAGCAATGCTCCTCGACATTCAGCGACCAGAGATGACCGATCGGCAGGCCGGTGCTCCAGATGTCGGGTTGGGCCGGGAGGTAACTGCGCAGGAACGTGAGCGTGCACACGATCTCCGTCCAGCTGCGCGGGTTGCCGCGCGATGCTGCGATGCCGTACATCAGCGCCACGAACAGCACGAACGCCGGCAGGATGCGGCTGATGCGGCGCTTGTAGAACGTTCCCAGCGGCACCCGCTTGACGAACAACAGGTTGCTCATCAGCAAACCCGACAGGCAGAAGAAGATGTCGACCCCCAACTGGCCGGTGTCGATGCCGGCGATCGGAAGAAAGTGGGACTGAAGCACCAGGACGATGGCCAAGCCACGCCAGCCGTCGAGGTAGTCGACATGCGGCTCGCTCAGCGGTGCGCTGGCGCGGGCCTCGGGTGTGTTGGCGAAGGTGGGCGTGGTGGCGATCACGAAGAGGAAGTCCGGTCGACGAGCTCCGTTTCGGACATCGCGGCATGTCCCGGCGCAGACTCTAATCGTTCACCAGTGTGCCACTACCCCCTGGAGTCGGGGGCACGCTGTCGCCAGGATGCACGCCGTCGGGTTCAGGTCGCCAGAAGGCCCAGAGCCACGCATAAGGATCGTGGTAAATCCAGCCGCGCTGCAGGTCGGGGATCGCCTCCAAGTGCTGCGCGACACGCCGCGCCGACGGGCAGAAGAAGGTCACCAGACAGGCGTGCCCGAGTTGCGACATGTGCTGCACCGCGGCCTCGATATCGCTGAGGTAGTACAACACCTCGCAGGCCACCACCAGGTCGTAGCGACCTTCTTCGGGCGGCGCCCAAGGGAGGGCGCCGATCTCGCCGACGCCGAATTGCGCCCGCGGCAGGCGCTCGCGGGCGCGCTCGACCGCGCGCTCGCTCACGTCCAGCCCGTAAAGTCGATCGCACAGCGTGGCGAGGTGCTCGCTCTGATGGCCCTCGCCGCTGCCGATCTCCAGCAGCGTGCCGACGCGGCCGGCGTGCGCGGCGATCACCGCGTTGGTCTGGCTGAAACGAGACTGTTCGCGCGTGCTCGTCATGCCCCATGGGTCGGGCAGTGCGTAGAGCCGGTCGAGTCCGGCGTGGTTGTCGTTCGCGCCGATCCCGCGCAGCGCAAAACGCCGCCAGACCTTCGAGACCAGCTTGCGGGCGGGCGCACCGTCGACCGCCACGATGTCCAGCAGGGTTTTTTTCATCCGGGTTCCGTCGGTGATGGCGATGTCACACGCGGCCGCGCCAGGCGGCGAATGCGCGCCGCGCTGCCAGAGGCGCCAAGCCGATCAATGCGGCGCGCCCCGCCGCGTCCGGCTCGTGCGACCAAGCCTTGCGGGTCAGCGACCAGGCGGCGCGCCATCGGCGCAGATACACCATGCCGCGAGCGTTGCGGGCATAGGCGCGGGCGAGGGCTCGCTGCCGATCGACGTCGTCGACCTGGCCGGCGGCGGCCGCTGTGGCCCGCTCGATGACCTGCACATAGTCATCGTAGGTGCGGGCCAAGCTCGAGAGGCCGTCGTGACCGCGCATTGCCCTCACCAGCGGCTCGGTGACAACGCCGATCGGCCACCGTGCGGCCACACGGAGATGGAAGTCGAGATCTTCGCCGGTGGCCAAGCGCTCGTCGAAGCCGCCGACGCTGTCATAGACTTCGCGGCGCAGCATCGCCGAGGCGGGCACCAGGGTCGGGTTGAGCAGCACCCACTTCAGGATGTGCCCGTCGTGTGGCAGCATGCTGCGGCGATCGAAGTGTTCGATCTCTCGACGATCGGCGTCCATGCGCACCACGTCGCACAGCACCATCCCGAAGTGGGGGCGGGCTTTGAGCCATTCGACCTGCAGGGCGGTCTTCTCGGGCAGCCACTCGTCGTCGCTGTCGAGGAAGGCGAGGTGACGCCCGCGGGCCAGCCGCAGCCCGTGGTTGCGAGCCGCCGAGACGCCGGCATTGGCCTGCCGGATGCAGCGCACGCGCTCGCCGAAGGCTTCGGCGACCGCGTCGGCCGTGTCGTCGGTGGAGCCGTCGTCGACGACGAGTATTTCCGCCACCGGGCGGGTCTGGGCGAGCACCGTGCGGATCGCGTTGCAGACCAGATCGCGTCTGTTGTACGTCGGTATGATCACCGACACATTGACATCGAGAGCCATGTTGTCCGATCTGCTGAAGAAGCTGCTCTATGCCAGCGGTGCCCTCGGCCTCTACCACCGCTGGCGCAACGCCCGCACGCTGACGGTGATCATGTTCCACCGCGTCCTCGGCCCGAAAGACCCGCGCTGGGCCGGCAGCGATCCCGACTACACCTTGCGTGCGGACCGGTTCTCGCAGTGTCTGGAGTTTTTCGCCGCGCATTACAACATGGTGTCCGCCTCGGAGGTGTTGCGTGCCCGCCGCGGCGAAGTCCGCCTGCCCGCGCGGGCACTGCTGATCACGTTCGACGACGGCTGGCTCGACAACCTGGATTTCGCGCTGCCGCAACTGCGCGCCCGGCGCATGCCCGCGCTGATGTTCGTGGTCGCCGACGCGGTCGGGCGCGAGGCGCCTTTCCACCAGGAGCAGATCGTCGGTGCGTGGCGTCGCGGCACGATCGATACCGTCGGATTGGCGACCGTCCTGCGGCGATTCACGGCCGACGTCGCGATCCCTGCAGCCAACGATGCGGCCAGCTTGCGCCGTTTGATCGTCCAGGTCGACGCGCTCGATCTGCCGCGCCGTGCGCAATTGCTCGACGCGCTGGCCGGCGCGCTGCACGATGGGCTGCGACACATGGTTAACCCGTCCGACCTCGGCACTCTCGAGGCAGGCGGCATGACGATCGGCGTTCACGGCAAGACGCATACGCCGATGACGCGTGCAACCGATCTCGATGCCGAACTGGCGGGCGCCCGTGCCGAGCTGGCGATTCATCTGCCACGCCATGCGCTGCCAAAGACCATGTCCTTCCCGCACGGCCGCTATGACGCCGCGATCGCCGAACGCGCTCTCGCGGCCGGCTACGAACTGCTGTTCACCAGCGTGCCGGTGGTCAATCGCACCGACGTCGCGCTGGGCGGATTGCTGGGTCGGCTCGGGTTCGAGACCGATGCGGTGGTCGACTCGCAGGGGCGTTTCCGGCCCGACTGGCTTGCCTTGTACCTGTTCAGGCGCTCCCGTCAGGCCCTCGCCTGAACGCCGCAGCCCCCTGAATCATGGGGCGCACAGCTTGGCGTTGTGCGTTTCGGACACGCTCCACAGCACGATCGGCCGTAGCATCTGCACCCTTGCAAGGAGTGCCGAGTGAAGGAAAAGATTGCACTGCTGCGCAACGTGGCCGTTGTCGCGACGGCCAGCTACATCGAGGCAGCGGTCGGGTTGCTGGCCGGCGTGCTGGTGGCACGTACCTTGGGACCGACCGACTACGGTCACTACGCATTCGGCATCTGGCTGTGCGGCACTCTCATCATGGCAGGCAACAACGCGCTGCCGACTTCGTCGATCAAGTTTCTGGCCGAAGCGCGCGGGGCCGGGCGCGAGGATCTGGCCCAAGCGCTGGTGAGTCGATTCCTGCGCTTGCAGCTGGCCAGTTCCGGGCTGGTACTGGCGGTGTTCTCGATTGCGATGGCGATCCGGCCGATCTCCGACTGGAGCGAGCATCTGCCGTCGATGCTGGCCATTGCGGTGGTCGCAGTGTGGTCGCGTGCGGGCTTCTGGATGCATGGTGCAATCAGCAAGGGCTACGAACTCTTCGTTCCCGAGAACGCTTCGCTGGCGTTGACCGCGATCGCCAACCTGGTGCTGGTGGTCGCGCTGGCTTGGCGCGGAGCCAGTGTGGCCGAGTTCTTCGCCGCCTACGCCGTGCTCGGCGTGATTTCGAATCTGCTTGTGCGCTACCTGCTTTCGCGCATCGGCGTCCGTGCTGTGCCGGGCCCGATCCCCGACGAGTTGGCGCGGCGCCTGCGCCGTCACCTCCTTCTCACCGGCGTGATGATGCTGCTCGTCGTCGCCACCAACCGCGCGGTCGAGATGACCTTGCTGAAGGCCTACACAACGGCCGAAACGGTGGGGTATTTCGCGATCGCAGGGGCGTTGACCAAGGGCGCCGTCGAACTGCTCGCGGGCGGCATGGCGGCGGTTCTGTTGCCTGCGATGTCACGCCGGTTCGGCCAAGGGGGGGCGGCTTCGCTGGGCTCGATGCTGGCCGAGTCGACCCGGCTCTACTGGTTTGTCGGCCTGGCAATCGCGGGCCTCGGGCTGACGGTGTCCGAGGGCTTGGTCTACCTGCTCTACGGCCAGCGTTACGAAGGCGCGATCCCGGCCCTGATGTGGCACCTGGTGGTGGCTGGACTGGTGGTGGTCAATGGTGCGGCTGCCGCGGTGTTGACGGCAAGCGACCGGCAACTCGACCGGATCCGCGTGATCGGCTTCGCGTTGATCGTCAACCTCGTCTTCGGCTTCCTGCTGATCCCGCGTTTCGGCCTGCTCGGTGCCATCGCCAGCTATGCGATCACCCAGTTCGCGGACATGGCCTTCTGCTGGTGGTACGCGTTCCGGCGCACTCAGGTGCGGCTGCCCTTGGGCCCGATGGCCCGTCTGGTGCTGGCCGCAGCGGTGGCCACCGGTCTGGGTTACCTGGTCGCGGGGGCGCTGCACCTGAAGCTCGCCTTCCTCGGTGGCGGCGCGGTGTTCCTGATGATCTATCTGTCGCTGAGCGTGCGTCTGTACACCTGGCGAGCGGCCGACTTCGAGGTCTTTGCCAACGTGCTCGGCCGCGTTCCGCGCATCGGGGCAGCGCTGTCGCCGCGGGTGCTTTCATGGCAGCGTTTTGCGATGGCCGAAGCGGCGTGACGAAAGGATCAGGTGCATGGACTGGAGGGCAAAAGCGGTCATTCAGGGTGCGCTGGCGCGTGTTCCGCGCGGCACGGCGGTCAACGATGCCCTGCAACGCCTGGCCGGCGGTCGGCGCGACGAAAGAGTCCACATCGACAACACGTTCCGGGCCGACTGGTTGGTCCAGATGGACGTGCTGCGCCAACTCGGTTTCCGCGTGGCAGGGCGCGACTTGGTCGAGATCGGCACCGGCTGGCTGCCGGTGTTCCCGCTTTGCTTCGCGCTGGCCGGCGCACGGCGCTGCCACACCTACGACCTCAACCGTCACCTGAACCCCTCCGTCGTGCCGATGGCGCTGCGCCACCTCGAGCACCATCTGGTCGCGATCGGGAGCGCTGCCGGTGAAGATGTGGCGGTGGTGCGCAAGCGCTGGGAGCGTTTGATGGCCGCCGGCGACGGCTTGCAGATACTGGCAGCGGCCGGCGTCGAGTACCACGCCCCTGCGGACGCCACCGACACGGGCCTGCCCGGTCGCTCGGTCGGCCTGGTGTTCTCGAACAGTGTGCTGGAACATGTCGGCGCCGCCGTGCTCGGGCCGATGATGAGCGAATCGGCGCGTGTGCTCCAATCCGACGGCCTGTCCCTGCACAGCGTGAATTGCGGTGATCACTACGCCTACTTCGACCGTGCGATCACGCCGATCCACTACCTGCGCTACGACGAGCGACGCTGGCGCTGGTGGAACAACGACCTCCTGTACCAGAACCGTCTGCGTCCACAGGACTTCATCGCGTTGGCGCGGGCCGCGCCGATGGACGTGGTGCTCGACCTGCACGTGCCGCGGCCGGAACTGCTGGCGTGTTTCGAGCAGCTGCCGATCGATGCCGCATTTCGCCACTATCCAACCGAACAGCTGTGCACAACCTCCGTGACGTTCGCGGCGCGACCGCTCGCTGCGCCCGCGCCGGCGTGACGGGCTTTCGCTCATGCTGAATCCGACCCAGCCGTACTTCTACCTGCTGGCCTATCTGGCGGTCCTGTACATCCGCCCGCACGAGTTCGTGCCGTTCTTCATGGGTTGGCCGGTGCTGCCGATCCTGCTGATGCTCGCGTTCCTCTTCTGGTTGATGCGCCAGCCGAAGAACTTCGAGGCGCCGCAGTTCCGCCTGATGCCTGTCCTGACGCTGGCAATGATGCTGTCGCTGGTGTTCACGGGCTGGATCGGCGGTGGTCTGGCGGTGCTTTCGGAATTCGCACCCGTCGTGATGCTGTTCTACATGGTGGCCACGTCGACCGACTCGTTGCAGCGCGTGCGGCAGATCTTTCTCGTGCTGTCGGTTTCGGTCACCGTGCTCTCGTGGCACGGCATCGACCAGATCGAGAAGGGTATCGGCTGGACCGGGGCCGAGCTCAGTCAGGGATCGCGCATCACGTACCTTGGATTCCTCAATGATCCGAACGATCTCGCGATGGCCCTGGTGATGATCCTGCCGATGATCCTGCACTTGGGGCACGGAGCTGGCCGCATCGTGCGCTGGATCACCTATGCCGCCGCGGGCGCGGTGGCGTATGCGGTGTACCTGACCAACTCGCGCGGCAGCGTGCTGGCGATGGGGGCGATGGTCTTTCTCTACGGAATCCTTCGCTACGGCGTCCTCAAGAGTGTGCTGGTGATCCCGGTGCTTTTGATCCCGCTGATCGCATTCGGCCCGAGCCGCATGGCGGAGATGTCGGCCGACGAGGACTCTGCAGAGGGCCGGATCGAAGCGTGGTACGAGGGCGTGCAACTGCTGATCATGCGGCCGTTGTTCGGGGTCGGCAAAGGCCAGTTCGCTGACTATCACGGTCTGACCGCGCACAACTCCTTCGTGCTGGCTTTCGCCGAGTTGGGGCTGGTCGGCTACTTCGTCTGGCTGTCGAACATCGTGATCTCGTGGCTGATGCTGCAACGCATCGTGCGCAGCGAGGCACTTGTCGATGCGTCTCCCGAAGCGCTGTCGCAGTGGGAGGAAACGCGCGGCGCCGCCCGCACGCTGTGGTACGGCTACGTGGCCGGGCTGGTGTCGGCATTTTTCCTGAGCCGCAGCTACGTGGTGATCCTGTATCTCCACATCGCGCTGATCGTCGCGGTGTTCCAGATGGCGCGCGCGCAGCGACCCGATTTGCCGCCGATCGGCTGGTTGGAACGTTGGGGCCAGATGCTGGCTTTGACGCTTGGAAGCGTGGTGGGCCTGTGGTTGCTCACGCGGGTGTTGCTGTCGTTCACCTGAGCGTTCGTGCAACCGATCGAGGCATTTCGGCCGCGCCGGGTGTTAGCATAAGTTACAAAATCGGCTCCATGGCTCAAGCCTGCCGTTCGGCAGATCCGTCCGCAGCACCGCGCTGCGTCATCTCGCGCCGGTCCAACATCATCGACGCCGATGGCAAACTCGTACCACATTGAAGAGGCCGATCTGTCCGAGTGTGCGTCGGATATCGAGGCATTGTGGTCGACCAACCTGATCGGCTACACCGTCGCTGGCGCTTCGGCCAAGTTGCGACTCGGCTATGTCGACAATCCCGCAGAGCATGGAACGGTGTTGTTGCTTTATCCGGTCGGTGGTCGCGTCCCCTGCGGCGCGCAGGGGCTGCACCCGCGGACCTTCCACCTCGGCACCCGGCGCCTGCGCGTGGCGGGCTTGGCTGATTTCGCCATCGATGTTGCGCACCGTTCGCTCGGCCCTGCCTTGACGCTGACGCGCCACGCAGTCGCGCTGTGCGCAGAGCGTTTCAACATCACCTATGGCCTGCCAAACGCCAAGGCCGCCCCCGTGCTTGCGCGCGCCGGTTTCAAGCGCTTCGGCGTGATGCGGCGCTATGCCAAGCCCTTGGCGACGCGCGACAAGCTGACCCAACGCATGCCGGCTTGGCTGGCACGGTGCTGCGCGCCGATGCTGGACCGTGCACTCGGCGCGCAGGACCAACTGCGCGAACTGAGGTTGCGGACGCGTCTCGCCTGCCTTCCAACCACCTGGGACGACCCGGAGTTCGACACGCTGTGGGCACGGCGGCCGAGTGCACTCCTCTTGTCCGAGCGTTCTGCTGCAATGCTGCGTTGGCGCTTCGGCGCGAAGGGCCGAGCCGACTGGCGCGCTTGTATCGGCCGGGACCGACACGGCGAAGCGCGTGGCTACGTGGTGTGGCGGATGCATCAAGGCTTCGCCGAGATTGGCGACTTCTTCAGCGCCGATCCCGACGCATGGACTGTGCCGCTGATGCTCTCGTTCGCGCGTCTCGCGCGCGCCGCAGGTGCGGCCAGTGTGTCGGTGGCGTTCTTCGGCCGCAGCGAGGTTGCCGAGCGACTGCAGACCAGTGGCATGCGCTTGCGCCCGGGCGAGGCCCCGTTGTTCAAGCTGCCTGGCGCCGCCCCCGATCTGGATGTGCCAGAGCACTGGTACGTCACCGCGTTCGACAACGACGAGGACTGACCGGCATGTGCGGCATTGCAGGTCTCTACAGCTTCGCCGGCGCGCCCGCACCATCGAGACACGAACTCGAACGCATGATCGGCGCGCTCCACCATCGCGGCCCCGACGGCAGTTCGACGTTCGTCGATGGACCGGTCGGCTTGGCCCATGCACGTCTGTCGATTATCGACCTCGCCGGCGGTTGGCAGCCGATCGCGAACGAGGACGAGAGCCTTTGGGTCGTGTTCAACGGCGAGATATTCAACTATGTCGAACTGCGGGCCGATCTCGAGCGCCGCGGGCACCGATTCCGGACCCGATCCGACACCGAGGTCATCGTGCATCTGTACGAAGACTTGGGGCTGGACTTCGTCGACGAGCTCAACGGCCAGTTTGCGATCGCGCTATGGGACGCGCGCCGCCAGCGCCTGGTGCTCGCGCGTGACCGCACCGGCATCCGGCCGCTCTTCTACACGAAGGCCGCCGGCCGGCTGGCGTTCGCCTCGGAAGTGAAGGCGCTGTTCACGCTGCCGGCGGTGCCGCGGCGCATCGACGTGCAGGGCCTTGCGTCGATCTTCAGCTACTGGTCGGTGCTGCCGCCGAACACAGTGTTCGAGGGCATCTCCTGTCTCCCGCCCGGGCATCGCATGGTGGTGGAGCAGGGGCGCACGCGGATCGAGCGCTACTGGGACTGGTCGTTTCCCGAAACCCTGCCGCCGCCGCGGCGCGAGGAGGAGTGCGCCGAAGAACTGCGCGCGCTGCTGGTCGATGCGGTGCGTCTCCAGTTGCGTGCCGACGTGCCCGTCGGTGCCTACCTGAGCGGCGGGCTCGACTCGTCGATCATCACGACGATCATCAAGAACCACACCGACACGCCGCTGCGCACCTTCTCGTTGACCTTTGAGAACCCCGAGTTCGACGAGAGCCGCTATCAGAACGAGCTCGTGCGTCACCTCGGCACCGAGCATTCGGCGCAGCTGTGTCGGGGTGGCGACATCGGCGCGGCGTTCGCGCGCACCGTCTGGCACGCCGAAGCCCCGCTGGTGCGCAGCGCGCCAGCGCCGATGATGCTGCTGGCCGACAGTGTGCGGGCCGCGGGATACAAGGTGGTGCTCACCGGCGAAGGTGCCGACGAGGTGTTCGGTGGCTACGACCTGTTCAAGGAGGCGAAGGTGCGGCGCTTCCTGGCACGCGCGCCCAATTCCAAGTGGCGCGGCCGCATCCTGGAGCGGCTGTACCCGTACCTCCAGAACTCGCCGGCCGCCGGTCGAGCCTTCACGCAGCGCTTCTTCAGCGAGGGTCTCGACGAGGTGCACCAGCCGTGGTTCGCCCACATTCCCCGGATGATCATCACGCGGCGAGCGCTGCAGTTCCTGCGCCCGGAGCTCCATGCCGCGGCCACGGCCTGGGACCCGAAGGAAGCGTTACGCGCAACTTTGCCGGGCGACATCGACCGCTGGCTGCCGAGCGGGCGGGATCAATACGTCGAGGCCCACACCCTGATGTCGGGCTATTTGCTGTCGTCGCAGGGGGACAGGATGGCGATGGCGGCATCCATCGAGGCTCGCTTCCCTTTCCTCGACCACCGCGTCATCGAATTCGCCAACCGTCTGCCGCCACAACTCAAGCTGCGCGGGCTGAACGAGAAGTACATCCTGAAGAAAGCGATGGCAGCCGAGTTGCCGGCGTCCATCACCCGGCGCAGCAAGCAGCCCTATCGTTCGCCCGACAGTTCGAGCTTCTTCGCCGATGCGCAGCCGCTCGACTACGTGGCCGAACTGCTCAGCCCGCGCCGCCTGGACGATGCCGGCCTGTTCGACGCTGCCGCAGTCGGCAAGCTGATGGAGAAGTGCCGCACCGGTCGCGCGCTCGGCTTCGGCGACAACATGGCCTTCCTCGGTGTGTTGTCGACAATGCTGCTGCACGAACAGTTCATCGCGCCCGCCGCCGGGCCGCGTGCGTTGGCCTGAGGCTTGGCGAGCATGCTGTTGCACCACCCGTTCGAAGCCGCCTGCGAACGTTTGCCGGGCAAGCTGGCATTGGTGTGCGCAGACGAGCGTGTGACCTACGGCGAACTTGCGGGCCGCGTCACGGCGCTGGCCGTGTTGCTGCAACGACAGGGCGTACGACGCGGTGACAGGGTCGCCTTGTTTCTGGAGAGCAGTGTCGAATTCGCGGTCGCCGTGCATGCGGTGTTGCGGATCGGGGCCGTCTTCATGCCAATTTCGGCGCAGACGAAGGCCGACAAGCTGGCCTACATGCTCGGCGACACGCGTGCGAGTGCGCTGCTCACCCACACGCGGCTGGCGGCCGTCTGGGAAGAAGCGCTGGCGCGCAGCCCGAGTGTCGGTTGCTGCGTGGCACAGGGCGCCACGGGCGACGAGCGGAGGATCTTCGCTTGGCCGATGACGCCGGATTCGATCGAGGCCCCGGTACCGACCACGGGGGCTGGCACGATCGACCAGGACTTGGCCGCCGTGATCTACACCTCCGGCACCACCGGAGTGCCCAAGGGCGTGATGCTGACGCACCTGAACATGCTCAGTGCCTGGGCTTCGGTTCAGTCCTACCTGTGCTTGCGCGAGGCCGACGTGATCGGCTTGGCGCTGTCGCCCGCATTCAGCTACGGCCTCTACCACGTGCTGATGGGCCTCGGCCTCGGTACGACCCTGGTGCTGGAACGATCGGTTGCGTTCCCGGTCAAGGTGGTCGAGAACATGGCTGCCGAGCGCGTGACGGTGTTTCCCGGTGTGCCGACGCTGTATTCGTCGGTCTTGGGCATCGGCCATCTGGCCAGCTTCGACCTGTCGGCGCTACGCATCCTGACCAGCGCCGCTGCGGCGCTTCCCGAGGCGCACCTGCGCCGGCTGCGCGAATGGCTGCCGCAGGCGCAGATTATCTCGATGTACGGCATGACCGAGTGCAAGCGCATCAGCTATTTGCCGCCGGAGCAACTCGACGCGCGGCCCGGCAGCGTCGGCCAAGGCATGCCGAACCAGGACCTCTGGCTGGTCGACGACCAGGGCCGGCGCCTGCCGAACGGCTCGACCGGCGAACTGGTCGTGCGCGGGAGCCACGTGATGCGGGGCTACTGGGAAAAGCCTGCCGAGACCGCGGCCCGCCTGCGACCCGGCCCGATCGACGGCGAGCGCGTGCTCTACACCGGCGACCTGTTCCGCACCGATGCCGAGGGCTGGCTGTACTTCGTCGCGCGCAGCGACGACATCATCAAGAGCCGTGGCGAGAAGGTCGCGCCGCGCGAGGTCGAGAACGCGATCTATGCCATTCCGGGCGTGCGCGACTGTGCCGTGATCGGCGTGCCCGATGTGCTGCTGGGCGAGGCGGTGAAGGCCTTCGTCGTGCTCGATCCGGCTACCACAATCAGCGAGCGCGAGGTCATCCGCCATTGCCTGGCGCGGCTGGAAAGCTACATGGCCCCTAAATCGGTGGTGTTCGTGGACGAGCTCCCGCGCACCGATTCCGGGAAAATCCGCAAGCTTGATCTGCGTTGACGGCGCCTGCGGCGGGTCGCCGGCCAAGCGTAGAACGACATCCGGATTCACAGGAGTTCTTCATGGCAGACACACGCGCCGAGTTGCGGCAGTACATCAACGACAACTTCGTCATGGGCGCCGCCGGCACGAAATTCGGTGACGCCGATTCGTTCATGGAACTCCACATCCTCGATTCCACCGGCTTCCTCGAACTTGTCGCGTACCTCGAGGAAGCCTACGCCATCGCTGTCGCGGACGAGGAAATGATTCCCGAAAACCTGGATTCGCTCGACAACCTTTCCGCCTTCATCGACCGCAAGCGCGCCGCCTGATGCGGCCGCGACGCTCGCTCTCAAAGACAAGCACCCCATGAACCACCCGCCCTTGACGCCCGAGGTCCTGAGCATCGACCTCGCCGTTGAAGCCGACCGGATCGCCGCGTGGATGATCGATACCCTGGCCAACCGGCTGCATCGCCGCGGTCTGGTGGTGGCGATGTCGGGCGGAATCGACAGCTCGGCCTGTGCCGCGCTCGCGGTCCACGCGCTGGGCCCGAAGAAGGTCTACGGCTTGTTGCTACCCGAGCGTGACTCGAGTTCTTCCAGTTTGCACCGCGGGCGGATGCTCGCCGAGCACCTTGGCATCGCCTACGAGGTGCACGACATCGCGCCGGCGCTAGAGGGCCTGGGCTGCTACGCCCAACGGGATGCGGCGATCAAGCGCGTCTTCCCCAGCTATACCGACGGCTGGAGGAACAAGATCGTGATCGCCGGCGGAACCGAGCGAGGCATCAACTTCTTCAAGCTGGTCGTGCAGTCACCCGACGGGGCGCTGCACGAGGCCCGCCTCCCGGTACGTGACTATCTGCAGATCGTCGCGGCCACCAACTTCAAGCAGCGGGTGCGCAAGACGATGGAGTATTTCCACGCCGATCGCCTCAACTACGCGGTGACAGGTACCCCGAACCGCCTTGAATACGATCAGGGCTTCTTCGTCAAGAACGGCGACGGCTCGGCCGATCTGAAGCCGATCGCGCATCTATACAAATCGCAGGTGTATGCGATGGCCCGCCACCTCGGGCTGCCGGACGAAGTTTGCAACGCAGTGCCAACGACCGACACCTACACGCTCGCTCAGGGCCAGGATGAGTTCTATTTCGCACTGCCGTATCAGCAGATGGACTTGGCGCTCTGGGCCTGCAACCATCAACGTCCGGCTGCAGAGTTGGCGCAAGCACTGAACACCGACGAGGCGCACGCTCAGCGCATCCTGGCGGACATCGAAGCCAAGCGCCGGGCCACGCGCTACCTCCATGCCCGGCCGGAACTGGTTGAACCGATCACGGAAGCGCATGGTTGACCCGAACTCTCAAAATTGTGTCCTGGGGGAGGGCGGGGCGCAATGAGACTCGCCCGGCGAAGTTATCAGTTGCTGCTCACTTACTGCAATAAACGTCAGTTCGTGGTCTCGAAATCGCAGCTTCATCCTTTGCAACGACGGCCCGCGCTCATTGTTTGACCTGCCCCCGCCAGCCATACCAACCTGAGGTAGCAGGAGTCCGCACCCCCGGAGAATGGCGGACATGAGGAAGAGCAAATTCACAGAGGAACAGATCATCGGGTTCCTCAAGCGGGCCGAGGCCGGCATGGCGGTGGTCGAGATCTGTCGCAAGGGCGGGTTCTCGGACGCAACGTTCTACAAGTGGCGCGCCAAGTTCGGCGGCATGGAGGCGTCGGATGCGAAGCGGCTGCGCGAGTTGGAGTCGGAGAACGCCAAGCTCAAGAGCCTGCTGGCCGAGGCGCATCTGGACATGCACGCGCTCAAGAGCGTCCTCGGCGTAAAAAGATAGCCCCACAGGTCAAGCGCGAAGCAATCGGACGATTGATCGCCGAGCATCAGATGTCCGAGCGACACGCTTGCAGACTTGTGGGGCTAAGCCGAGACAGCTACCGGCATGCACCGGTGGCCAGTGCCCAGACGGCGGCGCTGAAAACCAAGATCGTGGAGATCGCGCACACACGCCGTCGCTTCGGATACCGGCGTGTGCACGACCTGCTGCGTCCGGACTTCCCGGGCGTCAATCACAAACGCGTGTATCGGCTGTACACCGAGGCCAACCTGACAGTGCGCAAGCGCAAGAAGGTGCGCAGGCCAGCCCCCGAGCGCGTGCCGCTGAACATCGCCACCAAGGTGAACGAGGTATGGAGCATGGACTTCGTCAGTGACAGCCTGGCCAACGGAAGGCGCCTGAAGTGCCTGACCGTGGCCGACGACTTCAGCCACGAGGCCGTCGACATTGCGGTGGACTACGGCATCAGCGGCCAGTACGTCATCCGGCTGCTGGACCAAGCCGCGCGGTTCCGGGGCTACCCGGCTGCCGTCAGGACGGACAACGGGCCAGAGTTCACCAGCCGGGCCTTCATTGGTTGGGCACAGAGCCACGGCATTCGACACATCCTGATCGAGCCAGGACGGCCCATGCAGAACGGCTACATCGAGAGCTTCAACGGCCGGTTCCGCGACGAGTGCTTGAACGAGCACTGGTTCCAGACGCTGCACCAGGTGCGCAAAGAGATCGCGGCATGGCGGCTCGACTACAACGAGGTGCGGCCCCACGGAAGCATTGGGCGTATGCCACCGGCTCGGCTCGCCGAGCAGCATCGCCGGCATGCCGGCGATGCTGCTCAACAGATCACACCGACAAACAACGAGATCCAGTAACCTTCAACCAGGACTCCTGCCGAAACATTGGTACGGCGGATGGGGGCAGGTCATTGGTACTCGGCGACTTGCCGCTCATGTGGATCATCTGATGCAGTCATCTCCCCGGCATCTCCCATGAGCACGAACTGCCCATAAAAGTTAGAGGCCGCTCACTGGCGACCCCTAGAAGATGTTGGTGGGAGGAGGAGGATCGAAAACGGCCGGCTATGCCGCACAAACCCTCAACCTATTGGCGCCGCCTGCGATCGGTTCCTGCACAAGTTCCTGCAAGAGGATCGTATCCGGGAAAGATTCCGAGTTCGATTGTCTGCCGCTAGTAGAGGTCTGTCTTGGGCCAAGTCGAAAATCGCGCGCGATGACTGCCGACGCTTCGAGTCGATCGATCGGGGTCAGCCTAAGCCGAGGGCTGGGGAGGACCCGGTGTCGGCCAAGTGTTGCCGTTGGCAGAACGCAGCTTGCTGGCATCTCATCGACAACCCGGGTCGGTAATAGCGACGCGGTCAACCGAAGCAGGCCCAGCGGCGATGACCCACGTTCCGGCCATGGCAAGGCGGTCGTCACCACGAGCATCAACTTCCCCACTCAGCGAGGCTGGTTCGAAGTCAGCTCGTGTCGCCGGTGATCAGGATCTTGCCGTGGCGCTCGCTTGCGCTGGCGGCAGCGACGGCCTCACGGACCCGCTCGACTGGATAGGTCGCTTGGACGCGAGCGTGCAGAGTACCGTCCGCCACCAGCCGAGCCAGCTCGCCATACAAGGTGCGCTGGGCATCGGAGCTCGCGTCGCGGAACCACTTAACCAGCCAAAATCCTTTCAGTGCGAGGTCTCGAAAGATCAAGTGGCTCGGTGCGATCTCGCACGGTGCACCACTGAGCACTCCGTAGTTGACAAGCGTGCCGCCGTCGGCCAAGCATTGCGCCAGCCGATCGGTTGCAGCCCCGCCGACCGCGTCGATGCCCAGCCGGATCGCCGCTCCGCCGATAGCCTCGCGGACGCGGTGGGCGACATTGTCGCCATCGACCAGCACCACGTCACCGCCTTGCGCTTGCGTTGCCACCGCCGCCGAATCGCGCCGCACCAGATTGACGGTGCGAAGGCCCCGGTACCTGGCCAACTGCATCAGATAACTGCCAACGCCCGAGTTGGCGGCGTTCTGGATCACCCAATCACCCGCTACCAACGGGACAAACTCGCTGAGCATCAGCGAGGCCGTGGGCGGATTGACCGTCAGCATCGCCAACTGCAGCACGTCGGCACCCTCGGGCAGCGGCACCAGCGTACGCTCGTCGGCGAGCAGGTGTGTGACCCAGGTGCCGCTGCCGCGTGGCAGAAGCACCAGCTGCCCAACCGATAGATCCGTGACGCCATCGCCAAGCGCGGCAACGCGCCCGACCCCTTCGCTGCCGCCGATCGCCGGCAACGGCGGTAGCACACCGTAGTCGCCGGTCATGGTCAGCAGATGCGACGGATTGATCGGCGCGGCCTGCATGGCAAGCAAGACTTGGCCGGCCGAGGGTGGCAGCAACTCGAGGGGCATGGCGCGGATGACGTCATGGGGCACGGGGCCGCGATGGTCGTACTGGGCTTTGAGCATGGTCATCGGGGTCCTTTATGGTGCGGTCGGCAGCGGAAGGTGTCCGGCCACAAGCAGTAGTCTGCGAACGGCAGATCTGTTACGCGGGACTGGAAATCGGTTGAATTGACGATCACGCTTGAAAGGAAGCTTGGTCGCGCTCGTTGCTGTCGACGGCAGAGTAACGATGACCATCATCAGCGTGGGGGCTGCCGACAGCGCGGCCGAGAGCAGGCTCGTGACAAACGCGGTCCAGTCGCCCTGTGACAGCGGATTCGTCGTTCTCGTTCCATGACGTGCTCAAGACCCCAACAGTCTGCCCGCGGCGCTGTCTCTCCATATGGCCGCACTGCAAGGGTGAATTCTTATTTCTCGACGGCGATCCGGTCGCCTGCCCTCTGCGCACAATTCGTGACGAACAGAGCCGCTCGTTTTGTGCGGCCTGTGGCGGAGACCTGTGTCGACTCGCCAATCACGCCGCCGTCAACTGCCCCGTCGCGCGCCAGTCGTCCCAGAGTTTGTCCTTGCGCGCCAGCACCTGCCCGACGGTCCTCTCGCGCACTGGCCCGTACCCTCGGATCGAGGCGGGGAGGTCCGCGATCGCGACGGCGGCCGTCATCCGCGCTGGAGTCACCTCGGCGAGCACACGCTCGATGTCGCGCTCGTATGCGGCGATGTCGCGCAGGGCACGCTGGCGCTCGTCGTTGCCGCGGAACGGGTCGAGGAAGGTGCCGCGCAGGCGGCGCAAGCGGGCCAGCAGCTTGAACGCGGGCAAGGCCCAAGCGCCCACCTCGCTCTTGCGGAGCGTGCCGTTGGCGTCGCGTTTCGCGAACGGCCAGGCGCCGAGGTGGAAGTGCAGCTTGTAGTCACCCTCGAAGGTGGCTTCGATCTCGCTGCGGAATGTCGGGCTCGCGTACAGGCGCGCGACTTCGAACTCGTCCTTGTAAGCCAGCAGCTTGTAGTAGTTGCGGGCGACCGATCTGGTCAAGCGGTCACTCGTGCCGAAGCGGGCTTCGGCCGCCGCGACGCGGTCGATCAGTGCGGTGTAGCGGCGAGCGTAGTCGGCGTTCTGGTAGTTGGTCAGTTCGCCAGCGCGGTGCGCAATCAGCTCACTGGTCCTGCGCGTCGTCATTGGCGCAAAGCGGACGACGTTGGACGGCCGAGCCACTGCGTCCACCGCGTGCGGATTGGCTGCGGCATGGCGTCCCCACAGAAAGGCCTGGGTGTTGGACTCCACCGCGACGCCGTTCAGTTCGATCGCGCGCTGCATCGCGTCGGCACTCACCGGCAGCCAGCCGCGCTGCCACACGTAGCCGAGCAGAAACATGCCGGAGGCGATCGCATCGCCGATCAGCGCGGTGGCGAGTTGCGTGGCCGCCAAGCCTACCGTGGTGTCGCCTTCGCCGGTCGCAGCGCGGATACGCGCGAGCAGCGCTTCGCCGTTCGCTGACCAGTTCGGGTCCTTGGCGAACGCAATGGTCGGCGAAACCTCGGTGTTGACAGCGACCCGGGTCGAACCCGTGCGCATCGTCGAGACCGCCTCGACGCTGGCGCTGACGATCAGATCGCAGCCCACGACGAGGTTCGCCTCGCCGGCGGCGAGCCGAGAGGATTTGATCTCGGATTTCGAGGCCGCGACCCGCACGTGGGACATGACCGCGCCGTACTTCTGCGCGAGGCCGGTCACGTCGAGCGCGCTGGCCGCGTTGCCGTCGAGGTGGGCCGCCATCGCAACGATCGCCCCCAGCGTCACAACGCCGGTGCCGCCGATGCCGGTGATCAGCACGTTGTAACCGCCGGCGACCGACGGCAACACGGGCTGCGGCAGTTCGCCGAGCTCCGGCAGGGCAGCGGTCGCCGGTGGCTTCTTCTTCAGCGTGCCGCCATGGACCGTGACGAAGCTGGGGCAGAAGCCCTCGACGCACGACAGATCCTTGTTGCACGAGGCCTGGTTGATCTTGCGCTTGCGGCCGAACTCGGTCTCAAGCGGCTCGACCGACAGGCAGTTCGATTTTTCGCCGCAATCGCCGCAGCCTTCGCAGACGGCCGCGTTGATGAACACCTGCTTGCTGCTGTTCGCGACCTTGCCGCGCTTGCGCAGGCGCCGACGCTCGGTCGCGCAGACTTGGTCGTACATCAGCACCGAGACGTTCGGGTACTCGCGCAGTTCGCGCTGCACCGCGTCGAGCTCGCGGCGGTGCCGCACCGGCACGTCGCTCGGCAGCTGCATCGACGGGTCGTCGTAGCGGCCCGGGTCATCGGCGACGACGACGATGCGCTTGACGCCTTCGGCCTGTAGCTCGCGCACCATCTGCGGCACGGTCAGCTCGCCCTCGATCGGCTGGCCGCCGGTCATCGAGACGAAGCCATTGACGAGGATCTTGTAGGTGATCTGGACCTTGGCGGACACCGCCTGACGGATCGCCAGGAAGCCCGAGTGGAAGTAGGTGCCGTCGCCCATGTTCGAGAAGATGTGCTTCTCGTCGGTGAACGGTGCCTGGCCGACCCACATGATGCCTTCGGCGCCCATGTGGCCGATCGTGCCGAACGGATCGAGTCCGGTCAGCGCGACCATGCCGTGGCAGCCGATCCCGGCGATCGCGCGGCTGCCGTCGGGCAGGCGGGTCGAGGTGCTGTGCGGGCAGCCGGAGCAGAAGGTCGCCTTGCGCACCGTCGACGGCAGGCCGGCCGATTCGGGGTTGGACGGTCGCGCATACGCCAAGCCCAGCAGCGCGGCGACCTGCTCGGCAATCACCGGCGGCGAGAGCTCGCCGATCGACGACAGGATCTCGCCGCCGCGATTTGGCGCCCATTCGTTGGCGCCGTCGAACTTGCCGACGATGCGTGGCTTCTTCGCGAGCGGCGCGTCGTACAGGATGGTCTTGATCTGATGCTCGAGCACCGGTCGCTTCTCTTCGACGACCAGCACCGTGTCCAAGCCCTGCGCGAACCGCGTGACGATCTGCGGATCGAGCGGCCAGATCATGCCGACCTTGAGCACGCGCAGGCCGCACTGCTCGGCGGCGGCGTCGTCGAGACCGAGCTGCAGCAGCGCCTGGCGCAGGTCCGCGTACGACTTGCCGGCCGCGACGATGCCGATGCGCGCCTGCGCGCTGTCGAGCACGATGCGGTTGATCGGGTTCGCGCGCACATAGGCCTGAACCGCGTACAGCTTGTGGCCATACAGGCGCGCTTCCTGCACCTGCGGCTGGATGTCGTTGCCGCGGATGTTCACGCCGGTCGGCGTTTCGGGCGGCGGCGGCATCACGATCGCCGGCCGCGCATCGCTGATCTCGACCGAGCCCGAGCTCTCGACGACGTCGGTGACCGCCTTCATGCCGACCCAGCAGCCCGAGTAGCGGCTCATCGCGATGCCGTGCAGGCCGAAGTCGAGAATGTCCTGCACATCGGACGGGTAGAGCACCGGGATGCCGGCGGCGATCAGCGCGTAGTCCGACTGGTGCGCGGTGGTCGACGATTTGGCCGCGTGGTCGTCGCCGGCGATCGCGAGCGCGCCACCCCAGGCGGAGGTGCCGGCCAAGTTGGCGTGCTTGAACGCGTCGCCGCTGCGGTCCACGCCCGGACCCTTGCCGTACCAGATCGCGAACACGCCGTCGTAGCGCGCGCCCGGCACGCTGCCGACGTACTGCGAACCCCACACGGCGGTGGCCGCCAGGTCCTCGTTGATGCCGGGCTGGAAGTGGACGTGGTGCTGCTTCAGCAGCTCCGCTTGGGCCCACAGCTCGATGTCGTAGCGCCCGAGCGGCGAGCCGCGGTAGCCCGAGATGAACCCCGCGGTGTTGGCGCCGGCCAGTTCATCGCGGCGGCGCTGCGCCAGCGGCAGCCGCACCAGCGCTTGGTTGCCGGACAGGAACACCGTGCCCTCGCGCTGCAGGTACTTGTCGGCGAGCTGAACATCGAGCAGGTGGTCGGCAGGGGTTCGTGCGTTCACGTCAGAAGTCTCCGGTGTCTCAGGCCGCAGCGCCGAGCTTGATGGCGCCGGCCGCGGCCAGCGCATCGATGTCGGGGTCGCTCCAGCCCGCCTCGCGCATCACTGCGCGCGTGTCGCCCCCCAGCACCGTGGGCATGCGCTTGAAGGCAGGTGCCTGCCCGTCGTAGCGCACCGGGTGCGCAAGCGCAACGGCGCTCGATGCGCCGATGCGGAACTCCTGCAGGCACTGGTTGTGCACGACCTGCGGGTCGGTGCGGATGTCGTCGTAGTTCTGGACCCTGGCGTACCACAGCGAATGCGGGGCCAGCGCCTGATCCAGCCGCGCATAGCTCCAGCCGGCCAGTTCGTCGCCGAGCACGCGCATGAAAGCGTCGCGGTTCTTCATCCGGTCGACCGCGAGCATGCTCAGTTCGGCCGAGCCGATCGCGTCGGCGAAGCGTTCGATGTCGCCACCCAGGCTGATCACGGCATGGCAATCGGCGAGCCGGAACACGCCATACGGAGCCGGCAGAAACCACGAGGCCAAGCGCGGGTCCCGCTCGAGCCGCTCGGGCGTGCGCTGGCCCGAGTAGTACGCGGCGATCGACTCGCATTGCAGATCGAGGCCCGCGTTCAGCAGGTTGGACTCGATGCGCGTGCCCGCGCCGGTGCGCAGCTTCTTGATGTAGGCCGCACTGATCGCCATCGCCATCAGCGCCGCGGCGTGCTGGTCGACAATCGGCGCGCCCGGCACGGTCGGCGAAGTCTTCACGTCGCCGGTGATCGAAATCAGGCCGCAGCGCGCCTGCACCAGCAGGTCCTGGCCCGGCAGATGGGCCATCGGGCCGGACGAGCCCCAGCCGGACGCGGAGGCATAGATGATGTCGGGCTTGATCGCCTTGACCGCTTCGTAGCCGAGCCCGAGCCGGTCCAGCACGCCGCCGCGGTAGTTCTCGAGCAGCACGTCGGCGCCGCGAATCATCGAATGCACGACCTCAAGGCCGCGCGGCGATTTCAGGTCGACCGAGAGCGAGCGTGAATTGCGGTTCACGGCGATAAAGCTGACGCTGAGATCGTCGACGAACACCGAGTCGGCGCCATAACCGCGCTCGAACGCGCCCGTCAGTGGTTCGACCTTGGTCACGTCGGCGCCCATGTCGGCCAGGTACTGTGCCGCGGCCGGCCCCTGCACGAAGTGCGTGAAGCTCAGGACCTTCATTCCTTCCAACATGCTGCGATCCTCGAGTGGTGCGTCAGAGCGCCTGGCGGCCGTTCTTCAGCAAGCTGCGTGCGATCACGCTGCGGTGGATGTCCGAGGCGCCGTCGAAGATCCGGTAGACGCGGGCATCGCGGTAGGCCTGCTCGATCGGCATCTCGCGGCAGTAGCCCATGCCGCCGAAAATCTGCACCGCCTTGTCGGACACGCGGCCGAGCATCTCGGAGGCGTAATACTTGACCATCGAGACCTTCTCGCGCGGGTCGAAGCCTTGGTCAGTTTCCCACGCGGCGTTCAGCACCATCATGCGAGCCGCGAAGATCTCGGTCGCCATGTCGGCCAGCATGGCCTGCACCATCTGAAACTGGCCGATCGGCTGACCGAACTGCTTGCGCTCGTTCGCGTACTCGATGCACATCTGCATCAGCTTGCGCGCCATGCCGACCGAGCGGCCGCCGACCTGGCCGAGCCGCACCCTGCTGATCGTCGACAGCGCTTGGTACAGGCCCGAGCCTTCCGGCCCGAGCATCTGCGTGGCGGGCAGGCGGCAGTTCTCGAGGATCAACTCCGAGTGATTGGTGCCGCGCAGACCCATCATGTACTGGATGCGGCCGAGCGTGAAACCGGGTGTGCCCTTGTCGATCAGGAACGCGCTGATGCCCTTGGCCCCCTTGGTCGGGTCGGTCACCGCGGTGATGATGAACGCGTCGGCGACATCGGCGTCGCTGATGAAGTGCTTCGAGCCGTCGAGCACGAAGTCGCTGCCGTCGGCACGTGCGCGGGTCTTGATACCGGCCGCGTCGGAGCCGGCGTTCGGCTCGGTCATGCCGAGCGCGACGTTGATGTCGCCGCGCACCGCGGGCAGCAAATACTTCTCGCGCTGTTCGCCGACGCAGTTGACAAGCGACGCCGGAATGGCGCCGAACGCGCGGCGCACCAGCGCGTCTTTCGTGAAACCGAACTCCTCCTCGCAGAGGCAGACGTCGACCGCGCTCAGGCCACCGCCGCCGACGTCCTCCGGCATGCCGAGCGCAAAGAGGCCGATCTCCTTGGCCTTGCTGCGCAGGCTCTTGGCCAGCTCGGGGCGCACGATCTGAATCTCCTCGACCTCGGCCTCGTGCGGCTTCAGCTCTTCCTTGATGAAGCGGCGCAGCGAATCGAGAATCATCTGGGTTTCGGCGGGCAACGAAAAGTCGATCACGGGCAATATCCTTCGGCGGGGCCGCGGTGCGCGGCGGGGGGGTCAAGGTCGGGCCCCTGCGGGCCACAGTTGCGGGAGGCGCGCGGGCTCAGTCGGCGTCGAACGCCGCGGTGTTCAGAGGCTCGCGGAATGCGGCGGAGCGCTTGCTGATGAAAGCGGTGACGCCTTCGGTGAAGTCGGCGGTCTGCGACAGGGCCTCGCTCAGATTGAGCGTGCGTCGGATCGCTTCGGCCTCCGGCAGGTCGACCGCGTATTCGAGCGCACGCTTGCAGGCGTAGATCGCCTGCGCCGGGCCGCTGGCCAGTTGCGCCGCGAGTGCCTGCGCCAGCTTCAGGGCCTCGCCCTTTGGCGCGATCCGGTTCACCAAGCCCCAAGCGAGCGCCTGCTGCGCGTCGATCATGTCGCCCAGCAGCATCATCTCCTTGGCGCGGCCGAGGCCGATGCGTTGCGTCACGCGGACCGTGCCGCCGCTGCCGGGGAAGCCGCCGAGCTTGACCTCGGGCAGGCCGAGCCGGGCGTCGGCCGATGCGACGACGATGTCGCAGCCGGCCGCCAGCTCGAGCCCGCCACCGAGCGCGAGGCGCTCGATCGCCACGATCGTCGGCTTCGGGAAGTGCGCGACCTGGCCATAGGCCTGGTTCTCGACGCCAAGCTTGGTCGAGACGATGCCGCGGCCGGCCACGAGGCCGGGGAACTCCTTGATGTCGGAGCCGGCGCAGAACGCGCGGTCGCCAGCGCCGGTCAGCACCAGCGCGCCGATGGCCGGGTCCGCTGCCAGCTGCGTCAGCGCGGCGCTCATCTGCCGCGTCAGCGCCAGCGTCACCACGTTCATCGGCGGGTTCGTCAGGGTCATCGTGGCGACCCGACCTTGGACTTCCACCACCACCAGTTGATCGCTCATGTCTCCACGTTCCTTGTGTCTGAATCTTCCCGAAACTTGCTGAATCTTCGGCCAAACTGACTTGCACGTCAATAAGGTTTATGCGACAGTTTCATTCATCGAATCAAAGGAGTGCTCCGCTCATGGTCGCCATCGTTGTCTCTCGCATCCGTGTCACCGACCCCGTCAAGTACGAGGCCTACAAGCCGCTCGCCAAGCTGGCGATCGAGAAGTTCGGCGGCCGCTATCTGGTGCGCGGCGCGGAGCCGGTGGCGATCGAAGGCGACGCCCCGACCGAGCGCCACGTCGTTGTCGAGTTCGACTCGGTCGACACGGTCAAGCGCTTCTACGACTCCCCCGAATACCGGCTGGCGCGCGACGCGCGCGCCGGTGCGGCGGTCGCCGTGATCTTGGCGCTGCAAGGCGTCTGACCCATCCACGCTCAAGGAGAGAACCCCATGCCTCGCATCAAGTACGACTGCACCGGCGTCATCCCGGCCGGCCTGTTGCCGCTTCACGATGACCTCAGCATCGATGAGATGAGCTACCGCAAGCACCTGCGCGACATCGCCGCGGTGCGTGGCGTCGCCGCGATCACGGTGAACGGCCACGCGTCCGAAGTCTCGTCGTGCACCTTCGAAGAGCAGGTGCGCCTGCTCGACATGGCGGTCGAAGAGGTCGGCGACACAATCCCTCTGGTCAACGGCATCTACGCCGACAGTGCCACCGAAGCTGTTCGCATCGCGCGCATGGCCGACAAGCACCACGCCTCGGCGCTACTGGTGTTTCCGTCGAACGTGTTCATGCTCGGCACGCGGCCCGAAATGATCATCGATCACTACAAGCGCGTCGCCGACGTGACCGACCTGCCGTTGATCATCTTCCAGTTCCCGGTCGGCCTGCCGCTGTCGTACAGCCACGACGTGCTCAGCCGGCTCGTCGCCGAGATCCCGACCATCCGCGCGATGAAAGACGGCTGCGGCGATCCGGTTCGCAGCGAGCTGGCGGTGCGCGATCTGCAGTCTGATCGTTTCGCCGTGCTGAGCACGCACAGCGCCTGGCTGCTGCAGTCGCTGGTGACCGGTTGCAAGGGTCTGCTGTCAGGTGCCGGCAGCACGATCGCCGACCTGCAGGTCGCGTTGTTCGAGGCGGTGCGCGACAACGATCTGGCGACCGCGAAGACCGTCGCGGCGCGCATCCACCACACAACACTCGCCTTCTACGGCGCACCGGCCGTCGACATGCACAACCGCATGAAGGAGGCTCAAGTGATCCTCGGCCGCCTGCCGTCGGCCGCGGTCCGGGCGCCGTTGCAGAAGCTGAGTGCGGCGGAGATCCAGCGCATCCGGACGCACTTGGAGGCGGCCGACATCGTTCGCTGACCCTGCGCAGTTCACCCAGGGCGCAGCGGCGCGAAGGTGTACTAACATTGCTCCGAAGCAAAACTAAAGAAGCGTCGAGGCCCATGGATTACCGCGCCACCGACAATTCGATGCGGGAGCAGATCAAACAGATCGCGGAGGAGTTGCTGGTCAAGCACGGCTTCCGCGGTCTGAATTTTCGGCAGATCGCGGAGGTCCTGAACACCACGCGTGCCAACCTGCATTACCACTTCGGCAGCAAGGAAGGCTTGGTCGAGGAGGTGCTCGACGAGTACGCGACCAAGACGATGGACAGCTACCGTGACGTGCTGACCAACGGCAAGACGTCGCTGCGCAGCAAGTCCCGCGCGATCGTCGAGATGGCGCGCGTGCGCTACAAGCGTTACAACCCGACCGGCGACCACGGCAACCCGTGGAGCCTCATGACCCGCCTGCGCTCCGACAGCGATGCGCTCAATGACGCGATGCGCACCCGGCTGCAGGCGGTGACGACCGAGTTCGAAATCCTGGTCCGGATCGCGGTCAAGACGGCGGTGCAATCTGGCGAACTACGTGCCGACGCGCCGCAAGAGAGCATCACGATCCAGTTCGCGACGGTCATCCACTACCAAGGGCTGGTAACACGCGACAGCGGCAAGTTCGGCCGGCTCGTCGACCTCTGGGAGGCCACGCTCGACTCGATCGAAGGCACCTACGGCGCAGCGACCGTGGCCGCCGCCAAGCGCAAACGCTAGGCGCGGCCGCTAGAGGCCAGCGCGCGCAGCGAGACGCCGGCCGCTTTTCGGTCCCAGGTCGCGGCCGTCACGGCACTGCGGCGCAGTTCCGCCTTGCGGATCTTCTGGGTCGGCGTTCGTGGCAGCGCCGCGAGGGTCTCGATATAGCGCGGCACCATGTGGTGCGGCAGGCGGTGCGCCAGGAACGCCAGCAGCGCCATTGGCTGGAGTGCGTGGCCCGGGCGCGGCACGACGCACAGCTTGATGTCGTCGTCCGACGCGTACTCGGACGGCACTCCGACGGCCGCGCACTCGAGCACCGCCGGATGGGCGCGCGCGACGACCTCGATATCGAACGACGAGATGTTCTCGGCGCGGCGACGAATCCGGTCGCCGAGCCGGTCGACGAAATAGACCCAGCCGTCGGCGTCGATGTAGCCGCTGTCGCCGGTGTGGAACCAGAGATTTCGCCATGCGCGACAGGTCGCCTCGGGGTTGCCGTAGTAGCCGGGGCTGAGGAGCCACGGCCGCCTCGACCGCACGACGAACTCGCCGACGCTGCCCGTGGGCAGCTTCGCGTCGGTCTCGGGATCGATGACCTGGAGTTCGTAATCGGCCTCGAGCACCTTGCCGCAAGAGCCCGGCCGCAGCGGCTCGTCGTACGGGTGCCAGCACGGAATGTTGACCTCGGTCATGCCCCAGGTCTCAATGCCCTTGACGCCGAAGCGACGCTCGAAATCGGCGGCGAGGTGCTTCGGAAACGGCGAGGTGCCGATGCGTGTCAGCTGCGTGTCGGCATCGTCGGCGCGCTCCGGCTCGGCATGGATCATCTCGAGCAGCGGGCCGTGGCCGATCGTGACCGTGGCGCGGGTCTCGCGAATGCGCGTGATCCAGGCGGCGGGCGAGAAGTTCAGATCATAGCTGACTTGCACGCCAGTCAGCATTGCGGCGTACACCGCGCAAAAGCGAGGCGACATGTGGAACAGCGGGTTCGCGCAGAACAGAGAGTCCGCGCTCGTGATGCGAAGGCCGTTGACGGTCTGCAGCGCGGTCGCGTAGGCCTGCGCGTGCGTGACCATCGCACCCTTCGACGGGCCGGTGGTGCCCGAGGTGAAGAGGATCGAGCACAGGTCGGAGGGCCGCGCGCCGGCCGGGCGCCAATCCGGCGGCCGCGCGCCGACGTCCGGAGCCAGCACCTGAGTCGGCTGGCCGGCGACGAGGGCCGGTAGCGAGAGATCGCCCGGATCGGCCGGATAGATGAGGCAGCGCGACAGCCCTGGCAGCTCGCCCGCCAGCGCCTCGAGCGCCGGCAGCGCGTTCGCGTCCGCGACCACCAAGCCGGCGTCGACCAGGTTGATCGCGTGCCGAAGCGGCTGCCCGCTGAAGGCCGGATTGATTGGGCAGTCGACCGCGCCGAGCAGCTCGATCGCGAACCACAGCAGCACGCCCTCGAGCGAGTTGGAGCCGATCGTGACGACCCGGTCGCCGGGCGCGACGCCGGCCTGGTGCAGAACGAACGCGAGGTCGAGCGCCGCCGAGCGGACGGCGCCGAAGCTCAGCGGCGCCCGACCTTGGAAGGCCAGAAAGGGCGCGTCCGGGCTCTGCCGTGCGCGCCAATCCAGCACGCGATCGAGGCTGTGTTCGCTTAGCGAGAGCACGGGGAGTCAGCGAACGGTGAAGAACTTGCCGTTCTTGATCTCGACCGTGATCAGCGTGTCCTCGAAGACGCCTTCATGCTGGTCCTTCGAGTAGCAGAGCTTGCCGTCCATGTAGGTCTTCTCGAAATGGCAGACGGTCTCGAGCTGGTCGCGAATCTTTTGACCAGTGATCGGAGCGTCCGAGCGCCGCATCGCCTCGAAGACCCCAAGTACGCCGGTCGACCCGATGATTTCCGCATAGCCTTTCGGCGTCTTGCCGCCTTCGACCAAGACCTTGCCAAGATCCTTCTGCTTTTCCGACGGGTCGTCCCAGTTGCCCATCGAGACGACTTGGATGCCGTCGCCTGCCGGGCCGGCTGCGTCGATGAACGGCTTCTGGTTGAGGCTGCCGGAACCGATGATCGGTGCCTTGACGCCGACCTGGCGCGCGGCGCGCACGAAGGTTGCGCCAAGCGAGGGTGCCGAGGTCTGCAGCAGCACCACGTCAGGGTTGGCGTTGCGGATGTTGGTGGCCGCGGCGGTCAGGTCGATCGCGTTCAGCGGCGCAGCAACTGAGGCGACGATCTGGATGTTGCGCTCCTTCGACAGCTCGGCCGCGCGCTTTGCCCCGGCTTCCCCGTAGGCGTCCTCTTGGTAGAGGATCGCGACGCGCTTGCGTCCCGGCTTGAAGACGCCGCGCTCCATGATCGCGCCGATGATGATCGTGTCGGTCGGCGCGCTGCGGAACACCCAGGGCCAGAACGCGTTGTCCTTCGAGGTCACTGGGATCGTACCCACCGGCGCGATCACCGGCACCTTGTTGGCCATCGCGATCGGCGCGAGCGCGAGCGTACCGGTTCCGGTCGTCGAGCCGACGATCGCGACCACGCCGTCCTGACGGATCAGCTTGGTCGCGCAGCGCGCGGCTTCGGTTGGGTTGGTCTGGTCGTCGCAGACGATCAGCTCGACCTGCACGCCCTTGATGCCACCTTCCTTGTTGAGCTTCGCGGTCAACAGCTCGGCCGTGTCGCGCTCCGGCACGCCGAACGGCGCGGCCGGGCCGCTCAGGCTGTAGATCGCCCCGAGCTTGATCTTGGCCTGCGCGAACGCGCCGCCCGAGGCCAATGCAAGTGCCGCGGCACCCGCCACCATTCTGGTCATCGTCTTCAGCATGTCTCCTGCTCCTTCTGGGTTTGGGTCAATTGGGAAATCTGCGCTCAGCCGATCAGCGCATCGGCGAGCTCGTCGGGGTTCGCCAGTTCACCCTTGTCGCCCTCGCGCACGATCTGGCCGTGCGACAAGACGACATAGCGGTCTGCCACGCGGGCAGCGAACGGCAGGTTCTGCTCGGCCAGCAGCAACGCCAGGCCCCTGGCCTTCAGCACGTTGAAGACGTTCTCGAGGATGTCGAACACCATCGGCGCGAGGCCTTGGGTCGGCTCGTCGAGCATCAGCACCTGCGGCTTGCGACCGAGCGCCATTGCGATCGCGAGCATCTGCTGCTCGCCGCCGCTGAGCACGCCGGCCGCCGCGGTCTGACGCTGCTTGAGGATCGGGAACAGCTCGAGGATGAAGTCGCGCTGCGGCTCGCGTTCGGCCTGCGGCAGCAGGCGCAAGCCGATGTCGACGTTCTCCTTCACCGACATCGTCGCAAACACGTTGCCGCGGCGCTCCGGCACCAGTGCCATGCCGCGGCTGGCGCGGGTGTGCGGCAGCAGGCTGCTCACGTCGGCGCCGTTCACCGTCACGCTGCCGCTGCCGCTGACCACGCCGGCGATCGCGCCGAACAGGCTGCTCTTGCCGGCACCGTTGGCACCCAGCACTGCGAGCATCTCGCCGCGGCGAAGTTCGAGGCTCACGTCTTCGACGACCGAGATGCGGCTGTAGCGCGCGCCGATGGCGCGGCAGATCATCACGATGTCGCCGGCAGGCTTGGGTTGAAGCATCGCATTCATCGTCCAGCGCTCCCGAGATAGATGTCGATGAACGCTTGGTTGCGGGCGACGGCCTCCGGCGCACCTTCGATCAGCTGCGCTCCCTCTTTCAGCACGACCACGTGCTCGACCAGTTCGCGCACCAGCTTGAAGTTGTGCTCCACCAGCAGCACGCCGACGCCTTTCTTCGCAAGGCGCTGGACCTCGCCGCTGAGCATCTCCTGCTCGTCGCGCGCCAAGCCGGCCGCGGGCTCGTCGAGCAGGATGTACTTCGGGTCGTTGGCGAGCGCCCGCGCGACCTCGACAAGCCGCACCCGACCCATCGGCAACTCGCTCATGCGCAGGTTCTTGTAGTCGGCCAGGCGCATCTCGCGCAGGATCTCGTCGCAGCGCTTGCGGAAGCTTCGCTCCTCGAGCGTCGATGCCGGGAAGCGCAGCATCGTGCCCAAGAAGCCGGTGCGGTGCACCGGGTAGAAGCCGCACATCACCGCTTCGTGCACGGTCACTTTCGGATCGAAGCGCGGCGTCTGGAACGTGCGGGCGAGCCCGCGCGCGATGCGTTGGAACGGCGGCAGATCGTCGACCACCAGGTCGTCGACCGCGATCGACCCGGCCGTGGGCTTGACCATACCGGTGATCGCGTTGAACAGTGTGCTCTTGCCCGACCCGTTCGGGCCGATCACGCCGAGAATGCGGCCGCGCTCGAGCGTGACCGAGACGTCCTTCAGCGCCGTCACGCCGCCGAACTGGACCGTCACCCCGCTGACCTTGATCGTCATGCGCGGCTCCCGTGCTTCCCGATCTTCGCGACCGGCGCCGGCGCGGCACGCGGGCCAACGCGGGACTTCGAGAAGAACTTGCGCCAGTCGGTGCCCATCGCGCCGTTCGGGGCGATCAGCAGCACCAGGATCAGGGCCGAGCCAAAGAACATGCCCTGTGTCCCGCGGGACGGCAGGAACTGCGTGATCGAGGTCAGGAATGCCGCGCCGATGATCGGGCCGAGCATCGTCGAGGCCCCGCCGATGACGGCCATCAGCAGCACGTTGACGGAGACATGCAGCGTCAACGAGTCGGGGCCGATGTAGCTCATGTAGTGCGCGTAGAGCCAGCCGGCCAAGCCGGCGACCGAGGCCGACATCGCGAAGTACGACGCCAGCAGCGCCGGCACGTTGACACCGTCGGCGGTGGCGCGCAGCGGGTCGTGGCGGGCGGTCTTGACGGCGCGGCCGATCGCCGAGTCGGTGACGTTGGCGTAGATCAGCACGACGACGACGACCAAACCCCAGGCCAGCGCGTACATGCCCTCAGCGCCCGGCGCGAACGACAGAGGCGGCACGCCGGACAGGCCGTTGTAGCCCCCCGTGAACTTGCCGCCCTCGCGAATCGCGAGCTCGAGCAACATGCTCAGCAGCAGTGTGGCGATCGACAGCGGCATTGGCGACAGCCGGCTTATGACGCGCGCCATCGGGTACGCCAGCAGCATTGGCAACGTCACCGAGAGCACCAAGCCGATCAGCGGCGACAGGCCGTAGCGCGTCGTCACGATGCTAGTGGCGAACGCGCCGATCGCGCCGAACGCGGCGGGGGCGATCGACAGAATTCCGGCTTGTCCGTAGGCCATGCCGGCCGACAGCGCCAGCAGCGAGAAGATCGCGATGATGATGGCGTTGTCGATCAGCAGCGGGCTGTTCAGCACCACCGGCGCGGCCAGGAGCGCGACCAGCAGCACGACCAGTGCCGGCACGAAGCGGTGGTTCAGGATCTTGCCCATCAGACACGCCCCCCGGTGGCAGAGATCCGGTTCATACGGCCAAGCGACAGCACGACGAAGATGAAGAACAGCGGCATCGCGGTCGACAACGCACCGGGCAGGTAACCGGCGCTGAGCGCCTGCACCATGCCGATGATCAGGCCGCCGGCAAAGCCGCGCAGCGGGCTGCCCAAGCCGAACATGATGGCCGAACCGAAGCCCCAGATCGTCAGCGTGAACGCGGCGCTGTAGTCCGTTCCGGTGGTGTACAGGATCAGCACGCCGGTGATGCCGGCGAGCAGGCCGCCCAGCAAATAGGTGGAGAACCAGATCGCCCGCACCGGGATGCCGTTCAGCGTGGCACCGACCGGGTTGGCGGCGCTGGCGCGCATCGCGCGGCCGAACGGGGTTCGCTGCAATACCATGAACAGCGACACCAGGATGATCGCGCTGACGGTGACGTTGATGCCCATCTGCGGGCTGATGCGGATGCCGTTGATGTCCCAGAACGTGTCGAACGGGTGACGCACCATCGGGTTGGTGCCGAACAGCGTCAGCACGAACGATTCGAGAAAGGTCGAGAGCCCGAAGGTGCCGAGTACCGCGGTGACGTGGTCCACCGATCCGGGCCGGTTCAGCCGCATCGAGATCAGCCCGACGACGGCCGAGGCCAGCACCGCGGCCCCTATCGCGAGCACGACGCCCAGCGTCCCGCCGGTGGAGTACATGACCGCCGCAGCCAAGATGGCATAGGCACCGAGCGCCACGTCGACCGAACTGGTGGTCACGAACAGCAGGCTCACCGGGAACGCCAGCAGCCCGTACATCACGCCGAGCAGCGCTCCGCGAATCAGAAACTCAAAAAATTCAGACACCTTGACCTACCTCGGTTTCCATGACAACGTGGATTGGAGGACATTGCATACTTACTTGCAAGTCGGGAAACTACGAAGAATTCACTTGGAGCCGGGCTGCCGGATTCAGTTCATCCAGAGCCCGCCGGTCACGTTGATCGACTGACCGGTCATGTAGGAGGCTTGTTCCGAGATCAGGAAGGCGACCGCGTTGGCGACGTCGTCGGGTTTGCCGAGTCGGCCCAAGGGGATCAGATGTACGCGATCGGCGGAGCCGGGCAGACCCTTCGCGGTGGCCTCCTGATCGGCCAGCTCGCGCATCCGCGTGTCGGTGATCGTACCGGGGCACACCGCATTGACGCGCACGCCGTGCGCCGCCAGGTCGATCGCCATCGATTGGGTCATGCCGATCAGCGCGAACTTCGAGGCGCAGTACGCGAGCGACATCGGCCGGCCGCTCTTGCCGAACCATGACGCGATGTTGACGATTGAGCCGGACTTGCCCGCACTCATCAGCGGCGCGACCACGTAGCAGCAGTTGTACGTGCCGCGCACGTTGACGCGCATCGTCTCGTCGAACTCTTCCGGCGAGCCGTCGAGGATCGACGCGATCCGGCCGATCCCGGCGCAGTTCACGAGCACGTTCGGCGATGCGCCGAGCACGTCGATCGCCCCGTCGGCGGCCGCGCGCACCGCGTCGAGCTGGCCGACGTCGACCTGCCGCGTGTCAACGGCAGCGCCCTGCTCGCGGCATTCGCGCGCGACCCCTTCGAGCCCGGAGGCGTCGACATCCCACAGCGACACCCGTACGCCTTCGGCGGCCAGGCGCGTCGCGATCGATCGGCCGATGCCGCTGGCCGCGCCGGTGACGATCGCGGTCTTGTTCTCGTAGCCGTACATGGGTGAGCCTTGATCCTGGGAAGTGGTGCTGCGCATCATGTGCGCCGGATGTGAATGCCGCCGTCGACGTGGAAGGCGTGGCCGGTCGAGTAGGGCAGCAGGCCGGCCGCCAGCACGGCAACGGTGCGGCCGATATCCTCGGGCTCGCCCCAGCGGGCGATCGGGAAGCCGCGGTTCTGGACCCAGGCGTCGTACTTGTCGAACACGTCTGCAGTCATGTCGGTGCGGATGATGCCGGGGCGCACCTCGTGCACCGCGATGCCGTGTTCCGCAAGGCGCAGCGCGTAGAGGGTGGCCATCATCGCGATGCCGGACTTCGAGATGCAGTAGTCGGCCTGCGCCGGCGTCGCGATCACCGCGTTGCCCGACGACACGAACACGATCGATCGCGTCGGCCGCGTCACGTCACCGGCCGGCGCCGCGATCAGGCGGCGCGCGATGCGCTGCGTCAGAAAGAACGAGCCGCGCAGATTCACGTCGATCAGCCGATCGAAGCTTTCGACCGGCGTGTCGAGCATGTCGCCGCGATACGCGGTCTGCACGCCGGCGTTGTTGACTAGGCAATCGAGGCCGCCGAAGCTGGACCACGCCGCTTCGACTAGTGCCTCGTGTCGATCGATGTCGGCCACGTCGCCCGCGACGAAGCGCGCGCGCCCACCACGCGCCTCGATGCCGGCGAGCGTCTCATCACCTGCCGCGTCGTGCACCAGGTCATTGACGACAACGTCGAAACCTTGTTCGGCCAGCGCGTAGCCGATCGCGCGACCGATCCCGCGCCGACCTCCGGTGACGAGGGCGGTGCGACGCTTCTGGCCCGCAGGGCTCTGCGCCGCACTCATGCCGCGACCGGCTGCGCGACCGGCACCCACCGCATGATGTGGGTCGCGCTGGTGACGACCTCGCCGTGCTGGTTGGTGGCGACCACGTCGGCCAGCGTGCGGCGGCGCTCCGGTTCGAGCTTGGCGATCGTGTAGGCGATCGTCAGCGTGTCACCGAAGAACACCGGCCCGATGAAGCGCACCCGGTCATAACCCTGCGAGACGCCGGTGAAGCCGACGTAGTGGGGCAGGTGCGGCGTGAACATGATCGTCGACGCGGTCGACATGAAGCCCAGCGCCAGCACGCCGTGAGCGATGCGGTGGCCGAACGCGGACTCGCTCATGTACTGCTCGTTGCAGTGCACGCCCGACAGGTCGCCGGTGATACCCGCGAACAGGTAGACGTCGCTTTCGCTGACGGTCTTCGCGAACTGGATGCGGTCGCCCACGGCGACGCGGAAATCGAGTTGTTCCATTTGCTCTGGCCCTTTCGTGCGGTTCTTCAGAATTGCGACGGACTCTAATACTGACCTACGCGCAAGTCAATTGCGTATACTCCCCGGACCGCGACAACCCTGACAATCGGCATGAGTACCCGACCCCTTTCACGCCAGACCGCCGCCCCCGAACGCGCCGGCTCGGTCGACTTCATCAGTGGCCGCACCCGGCTGTACGGGATCGTCGGCCACCCGATCGCCCAAGCGCGCTCGCCCGCGACCGTGACCTTCGAGCTGCGCCGGCGCGGCATCGATGCGGTCCTGGTGCCGATCGACATTGCGCCGGATGTGCTCGATCAGGTGCTGCCGCAACTGATGAAGCTCGGCAACCTCGACGGACTGGTCGTCACCGTGCCGCACAAGATCCGCGTGGTGCCACACTTGGCGCGGGTGGGCCCGCTGTCGCGGCTGTGTGGTGGCGCGTCGATCTTGGCACGCTGCCGCGGCGGCGAATGGATCGGCGAGATGTTCGACGGCATGGGGTGCGTGGCCGCGATCGAGCAGCGCGGCGTCGCGGTCGCCGGCCTGTCGGCGCAGGTGCTGGGCGCCGGGGGTGCTGGCGCGGCGATCGCGGTCGAGCTCGCACGCCATCGGGTGGCCGCGCTGCGGCTCGTCGATCCTCAGCAGGATCGCGCGGGCGCGCTGCAGGCGGCGATCGCCGGCGCGTTCCCGGGCGTCGAAGTGAGCATCGGGCCGTCGCGTCTGGACGACATCGACCTGCTGATCAACGCCACGCCGATCGGCATGCTGAACGCCGACGCGAAGCCGATCGCCGACGAACGCATCCCCGCGCGCGTAACGGTGCTCGACGCGGTGATGGACCCGGACCGGACCCTGCTGCTGAAGATCGCGGAGGAGAGCGGCTGCTTGGCGATCCGCGGGCGCGAGATGCTGGATTCGCAGATCGCCAAGGTGTGCGACTTTCTACTGGCCACGCGTGAACGCGACATCGACAGCGCGACCGCCGCGTGGTAAGCGCGCCAAGCGAGGGGCCGGCCATGACCGATGACGAACTGATCCGCCATGTGGTGGCCGGGTGCGGCGTGGCGTCCGTTGTGCCGCCGGCCGACGCCGAGGGCCGTTCGCTGTCGCCGTTCGGCGCGCGGCTACATGCCGCGCCGGTGCTGCGTCCGGCGAACACGTCACAGGTCGCGACGATGGTGCGGCTGCTGCGCGATGCCGGCAAGTCGCTGGTGCCGCTCGGCGGCGCCACCGGACTGGTCGCGGGCCTGCTGCCGTCGAGCGGCACAGAGTGGTACCTGTCGACCGAGCGGATGCGAAAGATCGAGCGGCTCGATCGCGAGTCGCGCGTCGCGGTGGTGCAGGCTGGCGTCGTTCTGCAGACCCTGCAGGAGGCGGCGGCGCGCCAGGACATGCTGTTCCCGATCGACTTGGGCGCGCGCGGCTCGGCCTCGATTGGCGGGTTGATCGCAACCAACGCCGGCGGCGAGCGCGTGCTGCGGTTCGGGATGATGCGTGACCAGGTGCTCGGGCTCGAAGTGGTGATGGCAGACGGCACGGTGCTCGATCTGATGGACCAGGTCGTCAAGAACAACGCGGGCTACGACCTGAAGCAGCTGTTCATCGGCTCCGAGGGCACGCTCGGCATCGTCACGCGCGCCGTCGTGCGGCTGCGCCCGGCGCTCGAGCGCAATGAGGCGGCGCTGCTCGCGCTGAACGACCTCGACGATCTGCCGAACCTGCTGTTTCGCATCGAGTCCGCACTCGGAGGCTCACTGTCCGCCTTCGAGCTGATGTGGCCGGACTTCTTCGAGCTGATGACCGGCGGCGAGATCCCGCGGCACCGCTCGCCTTTCGAGTCTGGGGCTGCCGCCTACGTGCTGATGGAGTTGGAAGAGAGCGGCGCGATCGACAGTTCGGAGCGACTGATCGATTTGCTGGACGGGCTGGCCACCAATGGCTTGCTACGCGGCGCCGCGGTTGCGCGCACGCACGCCGATCGCGACGCGTTCTGGCGCATCAGGAACGACATCGAGCACCTGATCAAGGCGATGTCGCCACTACATGCTTACGACGTAAGCGTGCCGATCGCGCTGATGACCGGGTACGTGGCGGAATTGCGCACCGCCGTCGCCACACGCTGGCCACATTCGCGCATTGTGGTCTTTGGCCATGTGGCCGACAACAACCTGCACGTCGTCGTGAACGGCCCGACCGAAACCGACAAAGAGGCGCTCGACGATCTCGTCTATGCAGGTGTAATGTCGCGCCGTGGATCAATCTCGGCCGAGCATGGTATCGGGTTGGACAAGCGACGTGGATTGCGCGCAGCGCGGCCGCCGGACGTCATGGCCTTGATGCAGGCGCTGAAGCGACTGCTCGACCCGCGCGACATGCTCAATCCGGGCAAAGTCGTCTGACGAAGGGGCTGGAATCATGCCGGAGCGAGATTCCGGAACGCCACATCTTCACCTTAGGTTCATCGATTCGGCTGCAACTTGCGCTCGTTCACAACCCCATGTGCGATGTCCCTACTAGGCCAACATTTGATGAACGTGAGGCGCCGGTACGCGGCATTCGCCGCAATGCTCGTCAACGCGATGCTCGTAGCCGCCGTCTGCCCACCTTTTTTGGCAGAACAAGCCGGTGCATCAGCCTCGACCGCTGCCGGTGGTGTTGAGCGGTGACGAGGTTGCGCGCCTGATCGCCGCGGCGCCCAACGCGAAGTACCAGGCAGCACTGTCGGTGGCCTACGGCGCCGGGCTGCGTGCCAGCGAGGTCGTTGCGCTGAAGGTGACCGATGTCGACGGCGAGCGCATGACGCTGCGCGTGGAGCAAGGCACGGGACGCAAGGATCGCTACGCCATGCTGTCACCCGTCTTGCTCGAGCGTCTGCGCGCATGGTGGCGAGAGCTGGCCCCATTGATCTGAACAGATCCCGAAGGCTTTTAAGTGGACCCTGC
>JAZJZJ010000027.1:0-8843 GCA_040389925.1 Pseudomonadota bacterium | reverse complement strand
AGTGGTTCAACGAGAGCAAGGGCTTCGGCTTCATCGCTCAAGACGCGGGCGGCGCTGACCTGTTCGCCCACTTCCGTGACATCACGGGCTCTGGCTTCAAGACCCTGCTGGAAAACCAGCGCGTCGAATTTGAAGTCAAGCAAGGCCAAAAGGGCCTGCAAGCCGCGAACATTCGCGTGCTGTAAACCCCCGCCGGGCGCAAGCCCAGCGAACAGAACCGCGGCTTGGCCGCGGTTTTTTTTCGCCCGCCCTGCTCGTCGCGTGGGTGACTCGGCGCGTTCATCACGCGATCTAAGATTCGCGGTTCACCCCCTCGGAGACAGCAACATGACCGCACTCGCCGCGCTGACCAACCACCAAATCCGCCTGAAGGCGCGCCCGAACGGCCTGCCGACCCGCGACGGCTGGGACTTCACGACCGAGCCGGTCAGCGCGCCCGCTGACGGCGGCGTGCTGGTGAAGACGCTCGCGATCTCGCTCGACCCGGCGATGCGCGGCTGGATGAACGAAGGCAAGAGTTACATCCCGCCGGTCGCGATCGGCGAGGTCATGCGCGCCGGCGGCATCGGCGAGGTGATTGCGTCGAAGAACGATGCGTTCAAGGTCGGCGACGTGGTCAGCTGCACACCCGGCGTGCAGGAGTACGTGCTGATCCCGGCCGACCAGATCAAGCGCAACGGCCTGTTCAAAATCGACACCCGCTTGGGGACACCGACGCAGTGGCTCAACGTGCTCGGCATGCCCGGCATGACGGCCTACTTCGGCCTGCTCGATGTCGGCATGCCGCAACCCGGCGACACGGTGGTCGTCTCGGGCGCAGCCGGCGCGGTCGGCCAGACGGTCGGCCAGCTCGCGAAGATCAAGGGCTGCCGCGTCGTCGGCATCGCCGGCGGGCCAACCAAGTGCGAGTGGGTCGTGAAGGAACTGGGCTTCGACGCCTGCGTCGACTACAAGGCCGGCAACCTCAAGAACGCGCTGCGCGATGCCTGCCCGAAGGGCGTCGACGTGTACTTCGACAATGTTGGCGGCGAGATCCTCGACACCGTGATGACGCGCCTGGCGCGCAAGGCCCGCATCGTGATCTGCGGCGCGATCAGCCAGTACAACAACACGACCCCGGTGAAAGGCCCGGCCAACTACCTGACGCTGCTGGTGAACCGCGCGCGCATGGAAGGCATGGTCGTGTTCGACTACACCGACCGCTTCCCAATCGCCGTGGCCGAGCTCGCCGGTTACCTGAAAGATGGCCGCATGAAGAGCAAGGAAGACGTGGTCGTCGGCCTGAACACCTTCCCCGAAACGCTGCTGAAGCTGTTCAACGGCGAGAACTTCGGCAAGCTGGTGCTGCAATTTGCGTGAGCGCGTGAATTTGCGCCGCTGGTCGGCGCCAACACGCGCTTGATCCGGCGATTGAAGGCGCCAACGCGCCGCTAGACTGGACCGCAGTGCCGCGCGTCGTGCCGACGCGGGTGGCACCACCTTGTGTCTCGTCATGAGCGAATCCAGCGCCCCGCCCTCGCCCGCCGCTCCGCCTTCCGCGGGCTGGCTCGCGGCGTGGCTGGCGCAGAGTCACGACCTGCTCGCGCTGACCGACGCGGCCGGCTGCATCCGCTGGTGCAATCCGGCGTTCGAGCGCACGACCGGGCTGCAGGCTGGCGCCGACCTGCTGAGCCTCGCTGGCGGTGCGGCGCGCGATGCCCTGATGGCAGGCCTGCGTGGCGACGCGCTCGAGCCGACCGAGTTCCCGTTGCGCAGCGCGCGCGGCGCGCCGTTGTGGGTCGAGGCGCGCGTCAGCCGTGTCGACGCCGATCGAGTCTGGACGCTGCGCGACACCACCGACCGGCACGAACTGGCCGACCGTGCGCAGCACCTGTCGGAGCTGCTCGACATGGCCCAGGAGTCGGGGCGCTTGGGGGTTTGGGAGCGCGAGATTCCGTCCGGGCGCGGCCGTTGGGACCGCCACGTTTTTGCCTTCTGGGGCATGACGCCGACCGCCGACACCCCCGATTTTCTCGAAGCGGCGAACCGCGTCCACCCCGACGACCGGCTCGACCAGCGCTACCTCGACTCGACGCGCCACGCCGGACGCTACATGGCCCGCTACCGCGTCGTCCACCCGGACGGATCGGTGCGGCGCATCCAGTCGCAGTGGGAAGTCAAGAACGGGCCTGACGGTGTGCCGGTGCGCGCGCTCGGCTTCATGTTCGACGACACCGACATCTACGATCTCGCGCGCTCGCTCGACACCGCGTCGGCCCAGCTGCGCCTGGCCGCCGAGCTGGCGGACATCGTGATCTGGCGCCACGATCTGCAGACCGACCGATTGCACTACAACGAGCACGGCTTCAAGGTGCTCGGCATCCCGTATCGTGCACAAGGCCTGTCGCTGGCCGAGGCCCTCGCCTGGACCCACCCCGACGACGTCGCCAAGCTGGCCGCATCGGCCGCGCAGTCGCTGGACACCACCGGGCCTGTGGACGTGCAAACGCGTCACCGCTGGCCGGACGGCTCGTGGCGCGACATCCTGGTGCGCCGTGTCGTCGAGCGCGACGCGGCGGGGCAGCCGCGCGCCTTTCTCGGGGTGTCGCTCGACATCACCGCGCAAGTCGAGCACACACGCCGGGCCGAGGAACTGTCGCGACGCCTGGAGGCCGCCGCCCGCGCCGCCCGAATCGGCATCTGGACGACCCGGTTCGGCGACATCCAGACCGAGTGGAACGACCAGATGTACGCGCTGTTCGACACGGTCGACCCGCACCGGCCGCCGACGCTCGCCGAGTGGATCGAGCGCAGCGTCCATCCCGACGACATGGAGCGCATCGGCAAGGCCGCGCGACAGTACCTGCGCGAGGCCAGCGGCAGCGTTGAGCTGGAGTTCCGCAGCCGGCGGCGCGACGGCACGACGCGCTGGATGGTGCTGCGCGCCGACATCGACCGCGCCGACCCGGGCGCGCCGCGCGTGTTCGGCATCGCGATGGACGTCACCGAGCGCCGCGAGGCCCGCGATGCGCTGCACGCCGCAGCCGGGCGCGCCGCGCTGATCGCACGTCACGCCGGCATCGGCACATGGGAAACCGACGCACCCGGCTTGCCGACGCGCTGGGACGCGCAGATGTGGCGGCTGCGCGGCCTCGAACCGCGCCCGGTCGGGATGGCGCGCGACGAGTGGCTCGACCTGGTGCATCCGGACGATCGGGCGCGACTGCTGGCCGCCAACCCCGACACCGACACCAGCCCGCGCGCGCTGGCCTATGAGTTCCGCGTGCGCCTGCCCGACGGCAGCTACCGCTGGCTCGCGTCGCGCTCGGCCACGCTGCAGGACCCGGGCTCGGGGACGCTGCGGCGGGTCGGCGTGAACTGGGACGTCACCGACGCCAGGAATGCCGAGAGCGCGCGCCAGCAGGTGCTGCTGGCCGAGCGCGAGAGCGAGGCCAAATCGCAGTTCCTCTCGCGCATGAGCCACGAACTGCGCACGCCGTTGAATGCGGTGCTCGGCTTCACGCAGCTCCTCCAGCAAGAGGCGAGCGCGCGCGGTGCCACCGCGCAGTCGGCCAAGCTGGATCACATCCAGGTCGCCGGCGAGCATCTGCTGACGCTGATCGACGACGCGCTCGATCTCTCGAGCCTGCATTCGGGCGAGTTGCGGCTCGATCTGCAAACCGTCGCGGTGGCGGCCGCGGCTGCGCAGGCCCTGCCGCTGGTCGAATCGCTCGCCGCCGCGCACGGCGTGCAGCTGCGCTGCGGACCGCTCGACGGCCATGTGCGCGCCGACCCGACGCGACTGCGTCAGGTGCTGCTGAACCTGCTGACGAACGCGGTCAAGTACAACCGCGCGCGCGGTCAAGTGAGCGTCGAAAGCCGCATCGACCGCGACGTCATCCGCCTCAGCGTGCGCGACACCGGGCGCGGCCTCAGCACCGATCAACTCGCCCACCTGTTCGAGCCCTTCAACCGGCTCGGCATGGAACGCGAAGGCATCGAAGGCTCGGGCATCGGCCTGACCATCGTGAAGGCGCTGGTCGAAGGCATGGGCGGTCAGATCGAGGTGACCAGCCAACCGGGCAGCGGCACGCTGTTTGCGGTGGCGCTGCCGAGGGCGCACCCGCTCGAGATGCTGCCGCCGGACGCGCCCGCCGCTGCACCGCAACGACGCTCCGGTCAACTTCTGTACATCGAAGACAACAGCGTCAACGTGTTGCTGGTCGAAGAGCTGGTGAAGAGCCTGGCGGGCCTGGGCATCGTCTCGGAGTCGAGCGGCGCAGCCGGCGTCGCCCGCGCGCGCGCATTGCGGCCCGACCTGATTCTGGTCGACCTGCACCTGCCCGACTTCGACGGCTACGAAGTGCTGCGCCAACTGCGTTCATGGTCCGAGACGGCCGCGATCCCGTGCATCGCGCTGTCGGCCAACGCAATGCCCGACGACATCGCACGCGGCTTGGCCAGCGGCTTCGACGATTACTGGACCAAGCCGATCCGGTTCAAGTCATTTCTCGACGCGCTCGGCCGGCGCTTCCCGGCGTCAGTCGCCCCGCGCTGAGGCGACCAGCCCGCGCTGCTTCAGCATCGGCAGCACTGTCGGCTCGCGGCCGCGGAACGCGCGGTACGCGGCGGCCGGCTCAATCGAGTTGCCGGTCGAGTAGATGAACTGGCGCAGGCGCGCTGCTGCCGCCGGGTCGAACGGGCTGCCGGCCTCCCTGAAGGCGTCGTAGCCGTCGGCATCGAGCACCTCGGCCCACAGGTACACGTAGTAGCCCGCCGCGTAGCTCGAACCGGCGAACAGGTGCTGGAAGTGCGCCAGCCGGTGGTTCATGCCGACCACCGCCGGCGCGCCGATGCGCGCCAATTCGGCGCGCTCGAACTCGACCACGTCGGGCGCTTCGGCGCCGGTCAGCGCGTGCGCGGCCATGTCGACCAGCGCCGACGCGGTGTAGCGCACGGTCTCGTAACCCTGGTTGAACAAGCGCGCGGCGTGCAGCTTGGCGATCAGCGCATCGGGGATCGGCGCATCGGTCTGGTAGTGGCGTGCGTGGCGCTTCAGCACCTCGGGCTCGGCCAGCCAGTGCTCGAAGATCTGCGACGGCAGCTCGACGAAATCGCGCAGCACGCTGGTGCCCGAGACGCGCTCGTAGGTCACGTTCGAGAGCAGCCCGTGCAGGCCGTGGCCGAACTCGTGGAACAGCGTGGTCGCGTCGTCGAAGCTGAGCAGCGTCGGCGCGCCGGGCGCGCCCTTCGCGAAGTTGTTGTTGTTGATGATGATCGGCAGCGCGGCTTCGGCGCCGTCGCCACTGTTTCGCGACTGCTTGCGGAACGCGCTCATCCACGCGCCGCTGCGCTTGGATGAGCGCGCGAAGTTGTCGTGCAGGAACACGCCGATCGGCGCGCCGTCGGCGCCGCGCACCTCGTAGACCTTGACGTCGGGGTGGTAGGCGCGAATCTCGGGTTGAGCGACGAAGCTGATGCCGAACAGGCGCTGCGCGCAGTCGAACAGCGCCTCGACCATGCGGTGCAGCGGGAAGTACGGTTTGACGGTGGCCTCGTCGAGGTCGTAGCGCAGCTGGCGCACCTTCTCGGCGTAGAAGCGCCAGTCCCAGGGTTCGAGTTGCGCGGTCTCGCCGCGCGCGAGCGCCTGGAGCGCCTCGAGCTCTTCGGCGGCGCGCGCCTTGGCCGGCTCCCAGACCTGCGTCAGCAGCGCCGTGACGGCCGCCTGTCGGCCGGCCATCGTGTCGGTCAGCGCGTAGTCGGCGTAGCTCGCGAAGCCGTGCAGGCGCGCCTGCTCGTTGCGCAGCGTCAGGATCTCGCGCGCCACCGGCCGGTTGTCGTGCTCGCCCGGGTGCTCGCCGCGGCTCGTCCACGCGCGCCACGCCTGCTCGCGCAAATCACGACGCTCCGAGAAAGTCAGGAACGGCACGATGTGCGAGCGCGACAGCGTCACCAGCAGCCCGTCGTCGATGCCGCGGTCGAGCGCGGCCTGGCGGGTCGCCGCGCGCACGAACTCGGGCAGGCCGGCCATGTCGGCCTCGCCGCGCAGCACCAGACGAAAACTCGATTCGTCGGCCAGCACGTTCTGCCCGAAGCGCGTGGTCAGGCCGGCCAGGCGCTCCATGATCTGCGCGTAGCGCGTCTGCTCGGCCGCGCCCAGCTTCGCGCCGGCGCGCACGAAATCGAAGTGGAAACGTTCGAGCACGCGCAGTTGCTCGGGCGTCAGCGTCAATGTTTCGCGCTGCGCGTGCAGCGCATCGATGCGCGCGAACAGCGCCCGGTTCATCGAGACCACACTGCCGTGCGCCGCCAGCCGCGGCGCCATGCGCCGCTCGACCGCCTGCAGCGCAGGTGACGTTTCGCTCGACGTGAGGTTGTAGAACAGACCCTCGATGCGGCGCAGCAGGCGCGCGCTGCGGTCCATCGCGGCGATCGTGTTCTCGAAGCTCGGCGCCTGCGGGTCGGCGCTGATCGCGTCGATCTCGGCCAGGTGCTGCTGCAGCGCGACGTCGAACGCCGGCTCGAAGTGCTCGGCACGGGTCGCCTCGAACGGCGGCAAGCCCCAAGGCGTGTCCCAGGGCTGAAGAAGCGGATTGCTCGTGGCAGGCGACATGGCGGCTCTCGGGGTGGGAGAGCCGCGATTTTAGGGGCCGCGGCGCGTTTCGGCCGTTGCCTTCGGGGGCCTTAGCGGCCGTTCCGGATCGCGGTCTCGTCTTCCTCGAAGTAACGCCGGTTGCCGCAACTCTGGGCGAAGTCGGCGTGGGTGGCCAGCTTCGCGTCGACCCGCGCGTTGAACGCGGTCGCGCGCGCCTGGAACTCTTCGATCTGCTTGTCGCGCGCCAACACCGCGTCGTTGTAGCCGGCGATCGCTTCCGCGTTGGTGCGGTCCAGGCCGTCGAGCCTGGCCTTGAGCTCGTCGCCGTTGCGCACGATCTCGGCCTTGCGAGCGGTCATCGCGTCTTCGTCCTTCTGGAGTTCGGCGTCGTCGACTTTCATCTTGTCCTTGCGCGTCAGGCAAGTGCGCAACTGGTCGCGAGTCAGGTAGGCGCCGGTGGCCTTGCCGCTGCCGAGCGTGCCCTCCTTTTTGGCGGGCTTGTCGGCCGCGAACGCGGGTGCGGCGGCCAAGGCGGCGAGCAGCGGCAGGATCAGGAAGGTGCGGTTCAGGTTGCGCATGACATCAACAAATCTCGACAGGAAGCCGGGCATCATGCCACCGCTTCGCGCATCGTCACGAACTCCTCGGCGGCGGTCGGGTGGATGCCGATGGTCGCGTCGAACTGGGCCTTCGTCGCGCCGGCCTTCAGCGCCACCGCAAAGCCCTGGACCACCTCGCCCGCGTCGGCGCCGACCATGTGCAGCCCGACGACGCGGTCGCTCGCCGCATCGACCACCAGCTTCATCAGCGTGCGTTCGGTGCTGCCCGACAAGGTGTGCTTCAGCGCCTTGAACTCGCTGCGAAACACGCGCACCGCGCCGAAGCGCGCTCGCGCCTCGGCCTCCGACAAACCGACCGTGCCGACGCTCGGGTGCGTGAACACCGCGGTCGGGATCAGGTCGTAGTCGAGGGTGCGCTGCCCCGTGCCGAACAGGCGATCCACCAGCACCATCGCCTCGGCCAAGGCGACCGGCGTCAGGTGGATGCGGTCGATCACGTCGCCGACCGCGTGGATGCCGGGCACGTTGGTCGCGTAGTGCGCATCGACCCGCACCGCGCCGTTCTCGCCGAGCGCGACGCCCGCCTCCACCAGACCGAGCCCCTCGGTGTTCGGGTGGCGGCCGGTCGCGTACAGCACCTGGTCGGCGAGCTGGATGCTGCCGTCGCGCAGCGTCACGCGCAAGCGCGCGCCCTGTTGCGCCGGCATGCGTTCGATGCGCTCGACATCGCTGCGGGTGCGCAGGTCGACGCCCTTCTTGCGCACCTCGTCGGCGACGAAGTTGGCGATGTCGGTATCGAAGCCGCGCAGGATCTGCTCGCCGCGGTAGAGCTGTGTCACCTGCGCGCCGAGACCGCGGAAGATCGACGCGAACTCGCACGCGATGTAGCCGCCGCCGACGACCAGCAGGTGCTCGGGGAACACCGCCAAGTCGAAGATCTCGTTCGAGGTGATCGCGAGTTCGGAGCCCGGGAAGACCGGCACTACCGGCCGGCCGCCGGTGGCGACGAGGATGTGTTTCGCCGCGTGCCGCATGCCATCGACCTCGACCGTGCCGGCGCCGGCAACGCGCGCCCGGCCGCGCACGATCTGCGCGCCGGCGCCGACCAGCAAGCGCTCGTAGATGCCGTTCAGGCGCGTGATCTCGGCCGCGCGGTTCGCCTTCAGTGCCTGCCAGTCGAGCGTCGGCGCGGTCACGGACCAGCCGTAGCCATGCGCCTCTTCAAAGGCCTCGGCGTAGTGCGCGGCGAAGCTGTAGAGCTTTTTCGGGATGCAGCCGAGGTTGACGCAGGTGCCGCCGAGCGGCGCGTCGTCGGCGACCGCGACGCGCGCACCACGCTGCGCCGCCATGCGCGCGGCGCGCACGCCGCCGCTGCCGGCGCCGATCACGAACAGGTCGAAAGGCGAGTTGCTCATGCAGATGCTCCCGTTGTCAGGTCAGCGCTTTCTCCAGCGCTCTTTCCAAGGCCTGTGCGACCAGCGCGTTGACGCCGCCCTCGTGCGCCGCGGCGCGCTCGTGCAGGCGCTTGACGAGTGCGCTTGGCAGCTTGCAGGCGAACGGCACCAAGCCGGCGGCCGAGTCGAGGCGGCGCTGCTCGCGCTTGTCGGTGGCCTCGGCCGCGCCTTGGGCGAAACGGTCGGGCACGCCGGCGGCCTTCATGCGGCCGTCGAGCTTCTTCGCGAGGTGTTTGGTCAGGTCGGTCTTCTTCA
>JAZJZJ010000026.1:44955-92158 GCA_040389925.1 Pseudomonadota bacterium | reverse complement strand
CAGCGCGACCATCGCGTTGACGATCACGCGCTCGTCGACGAGCCGGCCGATCGGCATGAACCGCGCGTCGCCGCCCGCGGCGCCGGTGCTGTCGCGATTGACGATGCCGAGCAAGGTGCGCACCGCCTCGCGTGTCAGCGCTTCGCGCAGGTCGGCGTGCGGGTGGATGAAGGCGGCACCGGGCACGTGCAGGCCCATCGCTTCGAGCAGCATCTGGTTGCTGTTCGCGGTGCCGTAAAAGGTGCAGGTGCCGGCGCCGTGGTACGCGGCCGATTCGGCCTTCAGCAGATCTTCGCGGCCGACCAGGCCTTGTGCGAATTGCTCGCGCACGGTCGACTTGGCGGTATTCGACAGGCCGGTGCTCATCGGCCCGGCGGGCACGAACACGCACGGCAAGTGCCCGAAATGCAGCGCACCGATCAGCAGCCCCGGCACGATCTTGTCGCACACGCCGAGCAGAAGCGCGCCGTCGAACACGTCGTGGGTCAGCGCGATCGCGGTGCCCATCGCAATCGTGTCGCGCGAAAACAGGCTCAGCTCCATGCCGGGCAAGCCTTGCGTGACGCCGTCGCACATCGCCGGCACGCCGCCGGCGACCTGGACGGTCGCGCCGAGCTTGCTGGCCTCGTCGCGGATCAGCGCCGGGAAGCGTTCGTACGGCTGGTGCGCCGAGAGCATGTCGTTGTATGACGTGACCACCGCCAAGTTCGGCGCGCGCTCGGCGACGATGCGCAACTTGTCGTGCCGCGGCAGCGCCGCGAACGCATGCGCGACGTTCGCGCAGCCCATGCGGTCGGCGCCGCGCGGGCGGCGGATCGTGGCCTCGACCTGCGCGAGGTAGGCGCTGCGGGTCGCCGCGCTGCGAGTGCGGATGCGTTCGGTGACGTCGAGAACGACTGGCTTCATGACTGGATCCACGGGGAACTCTCGGTCGTAACCATGCCAATGATTTTCTGGTAACCGAGTTACATCGTCAAATCATTCGGCGTGGCCGGCGCCCGGGCGAGGCGCAAGAGCCGTGCCCAGCCGCGCGGTGATCAGCGCAGGCGCATCTCGACGCGGCGGGCTTCGCGCGCGTCGGCACCGCCGGTCGCGACCATCGGCTTGTCGAGCACGAGGCGATCCGGCGCGACGCCGTTGGCTTCGAGCGCGTGGCGCACGGCTTGGGCGCGCGCCCTTGCGAGTTCGGCGTTGGTCGCGGCGTCGCCGCTGGCGTCGTGGAAACCCGAGATCAGCACGACCTTGCCGGTGTCGGCGCGTGCGGCGTCGGCCACCTTCACCAGGATCGCGCCGGCATCGGCCGGCAGTGCGTCGGAGCCGAGTTCGAAATGGATGCGGCCCTCGGGTTCCCCGGCGACGATCGCGGTCACCGCCGCGCTCGTCACGGCCTGGGGCTTGGCCGACCCGCCCGTGCCCTTCGAGACCGCCAGCGCGAGCACACCCGCAATCACCAGCGCCCCCAAACCGGCGAGCAGCATCAATGCATAGTTCTGGCTGTCGTCGTTTTGGTCACTCATTCAGGGCTCCTCCGAGCAGCTTTCCATTTTAGAGTGGCAGCATGAGCTCAAATTACTCGGCCCTGCACCTGCGCGATCCGCAACCGATGCTCGGCGACGCGATGCGGGCCTGGGGCGGCCAGCAGGATCTCTGGGTCTTCGGCTACGCCTCGCTGATCTGGCGGCCCGAGTTCGATGCGGACGAAGCGCGCCCCGCCGTCGTCCACGGCTGGCATCGCGCGCTCGAGATGCGCTCGCGCGTGAACCGCGGCACGCCCGAATGCCCTGGGCTGGTGTTTGCGCTCGTGCCCGGCGGCTCGTGCCGCGGCATGGCGTATCGCATCGAGCGGCACCGCGCCGCGGCCGAACTCGAGCGCCTGTGGGAGCGCGAGATGCCCACCGGCGTCTACGACCCGAAGTGGCTCGGTTGCCGCACCGCGCACGGCACGGTCAAGGCACTCGGGTTCACACTGAGCCGGCGCAGCCCGGCGCACACCGGGCCGCTCGCCGACGCGCAGATGATCAACGTGCTGCGCTGCGCCGCCGGCCGTTTCGGCAGCACGCTCGACTACCTGATGGAAACGGCCACCTCGCTGCGCGGCTGCGGCATTCGCGATCGCGACGTCGAGCGCTTGGTCACGCTGGCGCGCCAACACGCGCTGGTTTGAGAGCTACCAGCGCGGCGCGGGCGCCGCTGCCGTGGCGCCGACGCGGCGCACGTTTTCGAGATCGGCCAGCGTGTCGACATCGACCAGCACACCCGGGTCGTCGACCTCGACCCCGAACGCCGGATAACGTGCGACCAGCCGGCGCGCGCCTTCGTCGCCGCTGAGTGCGCTGAGCTCGGAGTACAACTCGGCCGAGAACCCGACCGGGTGACCGCGCCGGCCCTTGTACTGGGCAAACGCGACGGCGTGCTGTTCGAGAGCCCGCGCGACCGCCTGCAACGTGACCGACTGCACCTGCGGCATGTCGCCGGGCAGGATCAGCCAGCCGGCCGCATCGGGCCGGGCGTTGACGCCAGCGCTGATCGAGTAGCCCATGCCGAGCGCGTCCTGGCCCGGCGCACCGACCTCGGGCAGCACGACCACATCGCGCGCGGCGACACTGCGGCAGGCCACGTCGGCGAGCGCCTGGGTCGTGACCACGACCACCTGGAGGTGGCTCGCGATCGCATGCTGCAGCGTGCAGCCGAGCACGGTCAGCGGCCCCAGGTCTTGTGCGAGCTTGTGCTCGGTTCCGAGGAACCGCGACCCCTTGCCCGCCGCCAGCACGATCACTGCAGGCCGCCCGCCCATTGACACTCTCCTGTTGTTGTGTGGAATCCCGCTGAACGGCAGCAAGAATGGAAGCCGCAGCGCATTTGAGATAGTGGTGCGTCTACCTAAGGCCTTCCCCGTACGGATGGCGCACCCGGCGGCGAGTACACCGCCACCCGCCGGGCGGGTCCGGGCCGGCCGAGGTCCACGAAGTGGGCCTCTTCGTGGCCCATGGCGGCCCGGCGCTCGGCCCCGGGCACCTTCCAGGGTAGCGGCTGCCGTATGCAAGCGGCGCGCCTTCCCTTCCGGTCTTCCTATACTCGCCGCATGGACAACATCGCCGACCTCCGCAAGAGCTACGAACGCGCCGAACTCGACGAATCGGCCTCGTTGCCCGATCCGATCGCGCAGTTCGGCCTGTGGCTGCAGCAGGCGATCGACGGGCAATTGCCCGAGCCGACCGCGATGACGCTCGCCACCGTCGGCGCCAACGGCCGGCCTTCGACCCGCGTCGTGCTCGCCAAGGGCTTCGACTCGCGGGGCATCGTCTGGTACACCAACTACGACAGCCGCAAGGGCCGCGAACTGGCCGGCAACGCGTTTGCGGCGCTGCAGTTCCATTGGGTCGAAATGGAACGGGTCGTGCGCATCGAAGGCCGGGTCGAGAAGGCCTCGGCCGAAGAATCCGATACGTACTTCGCGTCGCGCCCGCTCGATTCGCGCATCGGCGCGTGGGCCTCGCCGCAAAGCCAAGTGGTCACGTCGCGCGCGGTGCTGATCGCGAACGCGGCGAAGTTCGGCGCGAAGTTCATGCTGCAGCCGCCGCGCCCACCGCACTGGGGCGGCTACCGACTCGTGCCCGACACCTTCGAGTTCTGGCAAGGCCGCCGCTCGCGCCTGCATGACCGGCTGCGCTATCGCCTCGATGGCGCCGACTGGGTGCGCGAACGGCTCGCCCCCTGACCGCGCCATCGTCGCCGGCGCGCGTCAGCCCGGCATGACACGCGCCGCGAAGGTCTTGCGAAATTTCTCGACCTTGGGGGCGACAACCATCGCGCAATAGCCCTGGTTCGGGTGGTTCGCGAAGTAGTGCTGGTGATAGTCCTCGGCGCGTGACCAGTTCTGCTCGGGCAGCAGCTCGGTGACCGCGCGGCCCTTGTGCAGCGCGTTGACCTCGGCCAGCACCTCGCGCGCGGTCGCCTCCTGCGCGGCGTTGTGAAAGTAGATGCCCGAGCGGTACTGCGTGCCGGTGTCGTTGCCCTGGCGGTTCAGCGTGGTCGGATCGTGGATCACGAAGAAGATCTCGAGCAGCTCGCGCAGCGTGATCAGCGAAGGGTCGAAGTGCACGCGAACGACCTCGTTGTGCCCGGTCGTGCCGGTGCAGACCTGTTCGTAGCTCGGGGTCGTCACATGGCCGTTGCTGTAGCCGGATTCGACGCTGACGACGCCCCGGACGCGCTCGTAGACCGCCTCGGTGCACCAAAAGCAGCCGCCGCCCAGGGTGATCGTTTCGGTGGATGAAGTCATTCGTTTCTCCAAAGACGATGGGTCGCGGCGCGACGGCCGGGATTACATGGCACCGGCCGGCCTCAAATCAATCGACGCGGTGTCAGCGCGGGTTCAGCGCGGTTTCAGTTCACCGACAGCGCGAGTTGCACGCGCGGCGTCCACGCCGCGTCGCCCTCGCCCGAGACGCGCAGCTTCGGTGCGGCAAGGAACAGCCGCTCGCTGGTCAGCCCCTTGGCGAGCAACGCATCGCGCACCGCGATGCCGCGCTGCAGCGCGAGTTCGCGCATCGCCTCTTCGGTGACCAACGCCCGCGCCTTCAGCAATGTCTCCATCTCGGGGCCGGGGATGTCCTTCGCGAAACCGATCGCGTTGCGCGGCTTGTTCGGCAGATCGGTGTCCTTGTAGACCTGCTTCAGCAGCCGCGCGCGCGCGTCGGCGGCCAGTGTGACCGGCGCGCTCGCAGGCGTGGCCGGCGCGCCCGCGCGCAGCGCGTCCTTGCGCTGTTCGGCGACAAGCCGTGCGTCGAGCGCAGCACTCTGGAACGCCTCGCGCTCCGAGGCCGGGTCGGCCGCGCCGGTGACCGTCATCTTCAGCGTCGGCCGGTCGGTCAGCGCCTTCGCGACCTTGTCGATCGCCGCCGCGGCCGAGGGCACCAGCTGCGCCGTGCCGGGCTTGAACTCGACGACGCTCAGATCGTCGCCGCCACCACCGCCGAGCAGCGCGAACGGCGAGGTGATCGCCTTCGTCAACAGGTTGACGATGACCTGCCAGATGATGCCGCCGACGCTGAACTTCGGGTCATTGACGCTGCCGCTGACCGGCAGGTTGATGTCGATCACGCCGTTGCGGTCTTTCAGCAGCGCCACAGCCAGCCGCACCGGCAGCTTGGTCGCGTCTCTCGACTCGATCTTCTCGCCGAAGGTCAGCTGGTTCAGCACGACCTGGTTCTTCGCATCGAGCTTGCCGTCGGGGTCGATTTTGTAGGTTACGTCCATGCTCAGCTTGCCGCGCTCGATCGCGTAGCCGGCGTACTTGCCGGCATACGGCGAGAGCGGCGCGAGTTCGAGGTCGGTCGCCTTGGCGTGGATGTCGAGCGCGAGTGGCTTGGCGGTCGGATTCAACTGGCCGCTGATGTCGAGCAGCGCGGTGCCGGCGGCGCGGCCGCGCAATGCCAGCGTCGCCATCTCGCGGCTGCCGGACTGGAATGCGCCGAGCGTGCCGTTCAGCTCGGTCAGCGCGGCGCTGTAGTTCGGGCGCACGAAGTGGTCGGTGAAGTCGACCCGGCCGTTGGTCAGTTGGGTCGTGCCGATGCGGATGTCGACCGGGAGCTCGTCACCTGCATCCGCGTCGCGCGCCGCAGGCCCGCTCGCGGCCGAGGCCGCGGGCGCGGCACTCGCGATCACCAGCGGCGGCGCCGAGCCCGCGCCGCCCGGCGGCAGCGCGGCGGGTTTGCCGGCCACGTCCTGCAAGTTGAACCGACCTTGCTCGGTGATCACCAGGCGCGAGTAGAAGTCGGTCAGCGCGGCCTCCTTGATCTCGACCTGCGGTTTGGCCTTCGGCTTGATCGCGACCTTCACGCCCTTCAGCGCGAAAGCCTGCCAGCTCAACAACTCGTCGGTGCCGTTCGCGTTCAACGGCGCACCGGGCTCGGGCAGGCTCGCGACGTGCACGTCGCCGAGCAGCACGTCGCCGGATGTGGCCACGTCGAGACCTGCGGGCAGTTGCCGCAGGTTGACGCTGCCGGTGTAGCCGACCTCGGCGCGCAGCAGCGTCAGCTGGGTCAGCTCGGCGAAGTACGGCTTGAACAGCTGGACCGGCACGCGCTGGACGCGCAGATTGCCGTTCGCCAGCAGCGGCGCGACGCCGACCTTGCCCTTGAAGTCGACCGCGCCGACGGGACGCTGGCGGTCACGCGTGACGCCGCCGACGCGCACGCTCAGCTGCAGGTTCGCCGGCGGCACCGCGCGCTCGCCCTGCCATTCGAGGTTTTGCAGCGCGACGCGCAAGGTCGAGAGCTCGATCCGCACCGGCTCGGTTTGGCCTCGGGATGCGATCGCGTCGGCGAAGCGCAGCTGGCCGCCTTCCAGCAGCAGGTCTTTCAGCTGCACCTTCCAGACCGCCGGCGGCTTGCCGGCGGCAGGCGCGGCGTTCGCCGGGGCAACGGCCCCGCCTTGCACGACCCAGCCCTGCAGGTTCAGCGTGCCCGCCTTGTCGCGGATGACCTGCACGGCCGGCTGCACGAGCCTGACCTTGCCGAGCTCGACCGTGCGCGCGAGCAGGTCGACCTTGACATCGGTCAGCGCGAGCTGCTTCAGCGCGACCGCGTCCGGGGCGGCCTTGCCCGCCGTCTTGCCCGCCGTTTTGCCACCCGCCTCGCGCACTTTCAGGTTGTCGAGCGCGAGGCTGTCGAGCGTGAGCTGCAGGCGCGGCGCGTCGGCGGCGCCCGACCAGTCGAGCTGCGCTTGGGCGGCAAGCTGGCCGTCGACCGTCGGCACCAGCGTCTGCGCCAGATACGGCGCGAAGCCGGCCAGCGAGACGCTGCTGAGTTTCAGCGCAAGCTTCGCGTCGCGGTCGGTGACCGGGCCTTCGGCGCTGAACTCGGCCAGCGCCGGCGTGCTGGCGGTCTGCGTGTGCAGTGCGCCTTTCACGGCGACGGCAATCGCTTTCGTCAGCGGCCATTGAACCTGCTTCGCGCTGACGCTCAGGCCATCGATCTGCAGCGCGGCGACGGGCTTCACGGCCGCGTCGGTCCAGAGCACGCGCGCGTCGGCGAGGTCGAGCGCGTCGAGGCTGACTTGCCACGCCGGTGCTGCAGCGGCGGACTGCACGGACGCTGCCGAAGCGGGCGCCGCCGCGACCTTCGCATCGCCCTCCGCCGGCGCGATCTGCAACAGGTTGATCTTGCCGGCGGCGTCGCGCGTCGCCTGCAGTTGCAGGCCGTCGATGCGCAGCGTGTCGAACGCGAGCTTGCGTGCGAACGGCTGCACGTCGCGCAGGCCGAGTGCCAGCGCCTGCCAGCCGAGCAAGGGCGCGCCGGCGGCGTCGGTCAGCGCCAGGTCTTTCGCGCCGAATTGGCCCTTCACCGCGACGCTCGACGCGCCGGCGGGCGGCACCGCGAAGTGGATGTTCAGGTCGGCCGAGACGCTGCCCTTCGTCACCTTCACCGGCAGCGAGGCCGGCACATAGCCGAGCCAAGGCGCGAGGTCGAGCTCGGCAAACGCGAGCTTGAGATCGCCGCTGCGCGTCTGCGCGAACGGCGTGGCTTGGGCGCCGCTGTCGAACGATGTGCCGTTGAGCTTGAACGCGAGCCGCGGCTCGACCTTGATCTCGACCTGCGCCGGCAGATTCGAGACGAACGGCAGCGCGAGGTTGAGCGCGTCGATCGCCTGCACGCGCCGGACCGGCTGGTCGTCGAAGCGCAGTTGCGCGTCGCGCACCTGCAGGTTGTAGAGCGCGAAGTGCGTGGGCTCGGAGGCCGGCCCGGCGTCGGGTTTTGGCGTGAAGCGCACGATCAGGTCATCGACGTCGTAGCGGCCTTCGCCGGTGCGCGCGACGTTCAGGCGCAGCGCGTCGATCTCGAGCGCCTCGATCACCGGGGCGAGGCGAAAAATCGACGCCGCCGAGAGGTTCGCGTGCAGCTGCCTGATCTGCAGCAGCGGCTGCTTGGCGCCCGGCAAGCCGGCGATCGCCAGGTCGTGCAGATTGAGATCGAGACTCCATGGGTGAAAGCTCACGTCGCCGAGCGTGACCGTGCGGCCGAGCGCTTCGCTGGCCCGCAACGGCACTTGCCACTTCAGCAACGGCGGGATCGCCAGCCACACCGCGACCCACAGCAGCAACACCGCGCCCACACCCCACGCCAACCTTCTGAGCCAGACCACGGCTTTCTCCTGCTGTTTCATCGAACGCCAATCCCGAGCCGCAATGCTGTCACAACCCGCAGAGTGCCGGATCAGGCCGCCGCTCGACCCCTTCACGGCGCCCGAACCGGCGCGCTGCTGCACAATCCCGGCTCATCCCGAACTCCCGAGGGAACGCTTGAACGGCCTCTTCACGATGTTCGGAATCGAAGCTTGGAAGCCGGTGCTGGCCGCGCTGCTGCTGCCGCCGGTGCCGTTGCTGGCGCTGATGCTGATCGGAGCGCGGCTGATCCTGCCGCGGCGCGGTCTCGGCTGGTTCCTCGTCTTGCTGAGCACCGCGCTGCTGTGGTTCAGCACCTGCAGCGCGACGGCACAGCTGCTGTCGCAGTTCCTGCTGCGCCCGCCGGCGGCGCTGACGAGCGAGCGCATCACCGAATTGAAGGCGACCAGGGCGCCGACCGCGATCATCGTGCTCGGCGGCGGCCTGGAGCCGTTCGCGCCGGAGTACGGCGTCAGCAACCTGTACCACGTGTCGCTCGAGCGGCTGCGCTACGGCGTCTGGCTGAGTCGCGAGACCGGCCTGCCGCTGGGTTTCAGCGGCGGCGTCGGCTGGGCCCAGCCCGATGCCAAGGCCGAGGCGCAGATCGCCGCGCAAATCGCCGCGCGCGAGTTCGGCCGGCCGCTGACTTTCATCGAGGACGACTCGCGCGACACGCGCGAGAACGCGAGGCGCACGATCGCGCTGCTGCGCCCGGCGGGCATCCGGCACATCGTGCTGGTCACGAGCGGCTTCCACATGCCGCGCGCACTGCACGCGTTCGAGCTTGCCGCCGCCGGCAGCGACATACGCATCGAGGCCGCGCCGATGGGCTTGGCACGCAACCTCGAAGCACCGGCGCTGCGCTGGCTGCCGTCGTCGAACGGGATGACCGACGTGCGCCACATCCTGCGCGAGTTGCTCGGCCGGCTCGCCGGCGCCTGAACCCACCCCATGTCCATCATCCCTGCCGAGCGCGGCGCCGCGCTGAGCGATGAACTCGCCGCGCTGACCGCGCGCTATGTCGAGCGCACGCCGGCCAGCCGGGCGCAGTTCGAGTCCGCACAGCGCTCGCTCGCCGGCGGCAACACCCGCAGCGTGCTGTTCTACGAACCGTATCCACTGGCAATGAAGCGCGGTCAGGACTGCCGCCTGTGGGATGCCGACGGCCACGAGTACCTCGACTTCCTCGGCGAGTTCACGGCCGGCCTCTACGGTCACTCGGATCCGGTGATCCGCGCCGCGATCGACCGCGCGCTCGACGACGGCATCAACCTGTCGGGCCACAACCTGCTCGAAGGGCAACTGGCCGACCTGATCCGCGCGCGCATCGGCTCGATCGAGAGCCTGCGTTTCACGAACTCCGGCACCGAGGCCAACCTGATGGCGCTGGCCGCGGCGAAGGCGTTCACCGGCCGGTCGAAGGTGCTGGTGTTCACGGGTGGTTACCACGGCGGGGTGCTGACCTTCGCGAGCGGGCCGGCCAGGGTCAACGTGCCGCACGACTGGCTGATCGCGCCGTACAACGATGCGGCGGCCGCGGCGGCGCTGTTCGATGCCCACGGCGCCGCGATCGCCGCGGTGCTGGTCGAGCCGATGCAGGGTGCGGCCGGCTGCATCGTCGGCGAGCCGGCCTTTCTGCAGCTGCTGCGCGCGCGCAGCACGGCGGCCGGCGCGCTGCTGATCTTCGACGAGGTCATGACCTCGCGGCTGGCGCCCGGCGGCCGGCAGTCGCAACTCGGCATCGCGCCAGATCTGACGACGCTGGGCAAGTACATCGGCGGCGGCATGTCGTTCGGCGCGTTCGGCGGCCGCCACGACGTGATGGCGCAGTTCGATCCGCGCCGGCCGGACGCCCTGACCCACGCCGGCACCTTCAACAACAACGTGCTGACGATGGCGGCCGGCATCGCCGGACTCGGCGCGGTCTACACGCCCGCCGCCGCGACTGCGCTGAACGCGCGCGGCGACGCGATGCGCGCGCGCCTGAACGCGGTCTGCCGCCGGCATGGCGCGCAGATGCAGTTCGTCGGCCTCGGCTCGCTGATGAACTTCCAGACCGGCACGGCGCCGATCCGCAGCATCGCCGACCTCGCGGGTGGCGACGCGCGCCTGAAAGATCTGCTGTTCTTCTTCATGGCTGAACGCGGCATCTACCTGGCGCGGCGCGGCTTCGTCGTGCTGTCGCTGCCGGTGACCGATGCGCATGTCGACCGCTTCGTCGCCGCGTTCGACGAGTTCGCCGAACGCATCACGGCGCTGTCGGCCGCCGGCGCACCGATGCGACCCTAGGGTTTCGGCAGCGCTCTTCGCGCGACGAACTCCACCGGGACGTGGGTCGAGCTGCCACCCTCGGTCTGCATCACGAAGTGCAGCTCGTCGCCGACCAGTTTGGCGCGGTAGCGGTGGACCACCTCGCCGCTCGCGCCGGTTTCCTGGGTGCGGGTGACGAAGCGCAGTGTGTCGGCGTCGAGCCCGCCCTCGAGCACGCCGCGCGGCACACCGAGGAACGATGCGCTGCCGTGCAACGCGCGGTCCTCGCCGCCGAGCACGAAGCGCTCGGTGTAGCGCGCGTTCGGCCAGTCGTACACAAGCGCAGCCTGCCACGTGCCGTTGACCGCCGCGCGCGCGGCACGCGGGGCGCTCGCGCCGCTCGCCGAAGGGGCGCCCGGCGGCGTCGAGCGCAACGACCAGAACAGCGCCAGCGCGCCGAGCGCGAGCAGCACGGCCACCCCCGCGATCCAGAACGCCGTAGCGCGCGGTCGCGGCACCAAGCGCGGTTCGCCGAGCGCCTCGGCCACCGCGTCGACCAAGCGCTCGATGTCGGCGGCGTAGCGGCTGTTGTCGAGCTCGAGCGCGTTGCGGCCGGCGAGCGCGCGCAGGTCGTCGGGCAGTTGCGCGGCAGTCGGCATCGGTGCGCCATCGAGCAGCAGCGGGATCACGCGCACACCGCTGGCGAGCGCCGCCGCGACCTCGATGCGGACGAAGTCGGCGGCCTCGGCGATGCGCGCCGGCTGGCCCGCGCGCTCACCGAGCCAGCGCCTGCCGATCAGCACCAGCAGCAGCGTCGAGCCGCCGACCTCGCGCCGGATCACGTCGGCGAAGGCCTCGCCGGCATGGATGTCGTCGACGTCCATGAACACGCGCTCGGCGCCGAAGCGCCGCGCCAGCGCGTCGTACACCGCGCGCGCGTAGCCGGCTGCGTCGTCGCGGCGGTAGCTGATGAAGATCGGGTTCGGGCCCATCACGCGGCCGATTCTGCGGGCGGCGCGGGAGCTTGTCATCCCGGCCGCACCGCCGGCGCCGATTGAAGCGCGCGATCGGGTGCCGTGGTCTTCTAGGCTGTCTGCGCCGGCGCCGCAGCGGGCCCGCCGTCGATGCGCAGCGGCGGCGCCTGTCGATAGGTGAAGCCGCGCCACAGCCACTCCATCGGGCCGTAGCGGAAGCGCGCCAGCCACCAGTGGCTGAGCGCGATCTGCGCCGCGTACACGACCACCACGAACAGCACCTGCAAGGCACGTGGCATGCCCCAGTGGCCGAGGCCGAAGCCGTAGAAAACGATCATGCAGATCACTGACTGCATCAGGTAATTGGTGAGCGCCATGCGGCCCGCCGGCGCCAACACGCGGATGTGCGACAGCGCCGTGCGGCTGTACAACATCGTCACCACCAGCCCGACGTAGCCCAAGCACGCCGGCAGGTTGCCCAGCATCAGGAGCCCGCGCGCGATGCCCCAGCCGTCGTGGCGGTCGCCCGGCGTGTGCGACACGGCGATGAAGCCGGTCAACAGGCCCAGGCCGATGCCCACCGGCAAACCCCAGAGCGCCAGCTTGCGGAAGAACGCCAAGTGCTTCTCGGGCTCCGCCATCACGCCCGAGCGCACGAACCAGACCCCGAGCAGAAACATGCTCACCAGCGCCACCGCGAAGCCGGCATCCCCGGCCGCCTTCTCCAGGAAACGGCGCCCGCGCCACCCGACCGTGTCCAGCCAGGAGCCGGTGGTGAAGGTTTTGACCTCCTCGACCTTGCGCTGCGCCTGCTCCTTGAGTCGCTTTTCGCGCTCGGCCTTCATGTCGGCCGCGCGTTCTGCCTTGGTCTTCTTCGGCTTCTCGGTCGCGGGCGTGGCCGACGACGCAGCCCGCGCCGCGGTGGCGACCTCCGGCTTGACGGTCGCGGTCGCGGCCGCGGTCGGGGCGGCCGCTGCGGCCACCGGCGCGCTGCCGGCCGCCGCCAACGCGATCATCGGATCCGGCGCGAACTGCTGGACCAAACCCATCGCCGTCATCGCGACGCCGGCGAAGACGTAAATGCTCACGGCCATGCGCAGGCTGCGCTTGGCGGCCGGCTCGTGGTACTTCCAGGACAGCCAGCCGACGACGAACAGCAGCGGGCCGAACACCGACAACGGCAGCCGCGGCTCGATCGGGCCGTCGGGCAGCAGCCAGAGCACCAGCGCGGCGATCGACATCAGCACACCCGCCAGCAGCAGAACGAAGCAGGCCACGGGCATCGAGACCCCGCGCCAGGTGAGCCGCTTCTCGCCGCGCAGGTACAGCGCCAGCAAGCCCATCGCCGCCAAGCCGCCGGCAACGCGGTAGAAGGCGTCGGCCTCCGGAATGAAGCCCAGGCCCACCAGCACCGCACAGCCGATGATGATCGGCCGGGGCCTGCCGTACAGCACGATCAGCAAGCCGAGCGCGCCGACCGCGTAGCTGAACAGAATGTCGCCGTCCCAGAGGTAGATGAAGTGCACCGCACCGAACACCGCGAGCGCCAGGATGCGGCGCAGGTACACCTGCGTGAACGGCCGGCCGGCGCGCTCGGCGCGCACCAGCATCACCGCGAATCCCATGCCGAACAGCAGCGAGAAGATCGTCCAGAACTTGCCCGCGACGAAGTAGGCGACGAACCAGCTGGCGAGCCAGTCCAAGCCCGTGAGTCCGCGCGGGATGCCTTCGTTGAAGGCGGCGAACGGCCGATTGAACCACTCGATGTTCATCAGGAAGATGCCGAGCAGCGCGAAGCCGCGCACGACATCGAGTGCCTCGATGCGCTCGCCCCCCGCGAGCGGCACGAACGGTTCCTCGCTCGGCGGGGTCGCCGGCGGTTCTGTGGCGTGGTCTGCGTCCAAGGCGATGGCTCCGGGAGTTGGCGACGCGTCGCGGCGTGACCCATGGTCACGGCCCAAGCGTCAGTGTCGCGCATCCTGGCAGCGACCGGCGCCGAACGCCAACCGGGTGCGACGAAGTGTCGAAAGCGCAGGCCCGGCTGCCGAACGGCAGGTCAGCGTCGAAAAACGATCGCTTCGCGAGGCACAATCGCGCCATGCCGAACATCGCATCCGTACTCAAAACCGAGATCGCCCGCGTCGCCCGCAAGGAGGTCCGCAGCGAGATCGAGAGCCTGAAGAAGGCCGCCGTCACGCACCGCGCCGACATCGCGGCACTCAAGCGCCGCACCCACGCGCTCGAGCAGGAACTGCGCCGGCTCGGCAAGGCCAAGCCGGCCACTCAGCCGCTGGCCGGCACCGATGCGCCGGCCGCGTCGTTGCGGTTCAGTGCCAAGGGTCTGGCATCGCAGCGCGCCCGACTCGGCCTGTCGGCCGAAGATTGCGGCTGGCTGCTGGGGGTCTCGGGGCAGTCGATCTACCAGTGGGAGGCCGGCAAGGCCCGCCCGCGGGCCGGGCACCTGCCGGCGATCGCCGCATTCAGGGCGCTGGGCAAGAAGGAAGCGGCGACCGCGCTCGCTTCGCGGCCGCAGGCACGCAAGCGCTCGCCGGTCAGCCCGGCTTGAGCCGGGCCGCGCCGACGCCGCAGCGCCCTCACGCGTTGCCCGGCGTCTCGGCGTCCAACACCTGCAGCGCATGCTCGTAGCCTTGCTGCACGGTCGGCACATACCGGTCCCACTGCAGCATCCCCACCTTCGACAGTTCCGGTCTCATGTAGACGTCGGTCAACAGGCGCGAGGCGGCTTGGCGTGAGCTGCTGTAAAGCGACGTGACGTTCATCAGGTAGTTCGTCAGCGACGGCAGCCGGTAGCGGCGCTGGCGGCGCGGGCGCAGCAGGTCGCGCAACAGCGTCCACGGGCCTGGCAGGTGCTGGTGCTCGATGCGCCTCGGTTTCTCGAAGCTGAGGTCCACACCGATGACGCGGCCCACGCCCCAGACGCCGCGCATCACGTCGGCCGGGAAGTTGTTGAAGGTGCCGCCATCGCACAGCAGGTCGCCGTCGTGCAGCACCGGTGGCAGCGCGCCGGGGATCGCGCAGCTCGCCATCACGGCGTTGACCAGCGGCCCGCTGCGCAGCACCTGTTCACGCGCCTGCGAATAGTTCGTCGCGACGCAGTAGTAGGTCTTCCACAAGTCCTCGATGCCGAGGTCCGCGCTGCCGCCGAGGGCTTTCTCGGTGCGCTGCATCATGCCGCGCAGGCGCCGGCCCTTGATCAGCGAGAGCAGCGGCAACACGTTGTAGTCGCCGGTGGGTTTTTGGGCGAAGTGCTCTGCGAAGGTCTCGATCACGCTCGCCGGACTGGCATCGAGCGCGATCACCGCGCCGAACACGGCGCCCATGCTGGTCCCGCCGACGACGTCGACGGGCACGCCGCGCTCCCCGAGCGCCTTGAAGACGCCGGCATGCGCGGCACCGCGCGCGCCGCCACCGGCCAGCACGAGGCCCGTGGCAGTGCGGCTGACCAAGCGTCCGAGCCGCTCGATGTCGCCGGCATGGCCCGCGCGCAGATGCACGTGGGCCGCCAGCGTGCGGGGCCGCAGCCAGTCGCGGGTGCCGGTCGGCGACAGCCGTTGTGCCGGATGCAGCAGCAGCAGGATCTCGGCCGCATCGGTGCGCGCGGGCCGGACCGCCAGGCACTCCACCTCGGTGTCGCTCAGCTCGGGCGAGGCGTCGGCGTCGGCCAGCAGCAGCAACTCGTCGCAGTGGCGGCTGCAGCAGCGCGTCCACGGCGTCGGTTCGTTGTCGGCCAGCAGCAGCACGAACGCATGCTCGGCCTCGATCTGGTCCAGGCAGACGGCGATCCGGCGTGCGGCTTCGGCATCGTTCGCGTGCGGTCCGGTGATGCCGGGCAGACCGATGCGGGCTTCCAGCCGTGCCGCATCGACCACCGCCACGGGGCCGCGCAAGCGCAGCTGCGCCGCGAGCCGTTCGGCGAACTCGTTCGCCGCTGCGGCACCGATGCTGGCGCTGATCGGCAGCAGGCCGATCGCCACCGGGCGATCCAGCCGCGACAGCTGGCCTTCGGTCTGCAAGCGGCGAATGACCTGGCGCGTCAGCGCAATCGACACCGCACTGCTGGCCGCGAGCAGATGGCCGAATTCGGCCTTGCCCAAGCGCGCCAGCACCGAGTCACGCACCGCCACCAGCGTGGCCGAGCGCGGGTCGTCGGTGAACAGGCTCATCTCGCCGACGACCTGGCCGCGCGTGATCTCGCGCACCGTGCGCTCGCGACCGCCGGCGTCGGTGATGCTCACGCGCAGGCGGCCGCTGACGAGCACGTACATCGCATCGCCCGGCTCGCCTTGCGTCATCAGCGGCTGGCCGCCAGGCAGGTCGATCCAGACCAGCTGGCGTTGCAGCAGCGCGAGCGTCGCCGGATCCGCCTCGCCCAGGAATGCCTGCAAATGTGCCAGCAGCAGTTCGTCGAGGTAGTGGGGGCGGTTCGGCATGTACGAGTGGGCGGGACGGCACGCAAGGTGGTGGGGTGCGCAGCATATCCGCACCGCCGCGAGCTCTCGAACCGGCGCCGCCCGAGCCGCCCGCCGTGTTCGCGTCGGCACGGTAGACTGCCGCATGCAAATCTGCCCCGGTTGCGGCGAAGAAAACCCTGTCAAGTTCAAGCTGTGCGGATACTGCGGCACGCCGCTCGCGCCGAAGGCCGCCGAGGTCTTGCCGCCGCGGGAGTTGCGCAAGACGGTCACGATCGTCTTCTCCGATCTCAAAGGGTCGACGGCGCTCACCGAGCACTTGGATCCCGAGACGATGCGCGAAGTCGTCGGCCGCTACTTTGCGGCCATGGCGGCCGAGATCACACGCCACGGCGGAAAGATCGAGAAGTACATCGGCGACGCCATCATGGCGGTCTTCGGGCTGCCGCGGGCGCACGAAGACGATGCGCTGCGGGCCGTGCGCGCCACTGCCGGCATGCAGGCGGCCTTGCAGACGCTCAATGAAGACCTGATGCGCCGTTACGGCGTCGTGTTGGCCAACCGCACCGGCGTGAACACCGGAGAAGTTGTCGCCAACGACGACCCGTCGGTCGACCAGAAGTTGGCGACGGGCGACGCCGTCAACGTGGCCGCGCGGCTCGAACAGGCCGCGCCCGAGAACCAGATCTACCTCGGCGAAGCCACCTGGCGTCTGGTGCGCGATGCCGTCGACGTCGAACGGGTCGAGCCGCTCGAACTCAAGGGAAAGTCGCAGCGCGTGCCGGCGTTCCGCCTTGTCTGCGTGCGGGGTCTCGACGGGAACCTGCGCCGCCAGGACACGCCCGTGGTCGGGCGCGATGCGGAACTGGCCGCGCTTCACGCGCTGTACGACGAGGCCAGCGTCGGGCGCAAGGCCAGGCTGGCCACCGTGGTCGGCGACGCCGGCGTGGGCAAGTCCCGGCTGGTGCATGAAATTCTGGAGGCCGTGGCCCCGCGCGCGCGCGTGCTGCGCGGCCGTTGCCTGCCGTATGGCGATGGCGTCACCTTCTGGCCCTTGCGCGGAATGCTGACGGAGGCCGCCGACATCCGCGGTGACGACTCACCCGAGGTCGCCCGCGAGAAGATCCTGAGCGTGGTCGGGCAAGCGGATGTGGCCGATCGGCTGGCGTCGGCAGTGGGTCTGCATGCCGCGCAGTTCCCGCTGCTCGAGCTGTTCTGGGCGGCACGCAAGTTTCTCGAAGGCCTCGCGCGCGACCGACCCTGCGTGGCCTTGCTCGATGACATCCACTGGGCCGCCCCGGCGTTTCTCGACCTGATCGAACATGTCCTCGATGAGACCCACGAAGCGCCGATCCTGCTGTTGGCGACCACGCGGCATGACCTGATCCAGGAGCGTCCTCAGTGGGGAATTCGACCCGGGGCAGTCAGGTTGGTACTGCGACCGCTCGACGCCGCGGCCTCGGCGCAAGTGGTGGCCAACCTGCTCGGTGCGGCCGATCTGACGCCCGACGTGCTGGAGCGAATCGTGGCGTCCTCGGAAGGCAATCCGCTGTATGTCGAGCAGATGCTGTCGATGTTGATCGACACCGGCGCGCTGCGCCAGGAGGGCAGCCGCTGGGTCAGAGGGGAAGCGTACGGCGACATCGCGATCCCGCCGACGATCCAGGCCCTGCTCGAAGCGAGGCTCGACAAATTGCAGCGCGAAGAACGCTCTGCCGTCGACCCGGCCTCCGTCATCGGTCTGGAGTTCGCCCAGTCGGCGGTCGAGGCGCTCGTGCCGGCAGCGCTGCGCGCCAGCGTCGACAAGCAATTGACCGGGCTGACCAGCAAACAGTTCATTCATCCGGCGACGACGCCCGGGCAGAGCGAGTTGAGGTTTCGCTTCGACCACCACCTCGTGCGCGAGACCGTCTACAACGGGCTCCTGAAGCGCGCCCGCGCGAACCTGCATGCCGAGTTCGTGCGTTGGGCGGACCAGGTGAATGCCGAGCACGGCCGGGGGCTGGAGTTCGAGGAAATTCTTGGCTACCACCTGGAGCAGGCGCATCGCTACCTGCGCGAACTGGGGCCGCTCGACTCCCACGGGATCGAGATCGGCAACGACGCCGCGAGGCGGCTCTCGGCCGCCGCCGGGCGCGCCTTCGCGCGTGGCGACATGCATTCCGCGGCCAGCTTGTATCGACGCGCCATCGGCATACTCGACCCGGCCGACGCGACGCGGCTGGCGTTGCTGCCCCCACTTGGCGAGACGCTGATGGAGCTTGGCGACTTTGCCGAGGCGGACGCGATTCTCTCGGAAGCCCGCACGACCGCGGAGCAGACCGGGAACGAGCGCGTCGGGGTGGCGTCCCAACTGGTCGCCATGCTGGTCCGGCTGTACGGTTCCGCGCCCGGCAACTGGAGCAGCGATGCGGTGAGCCTGTCGGAGTCGGTGATCCCGATGCTCGAGCGCGCCGACGCGCACGATGAATTGGCAAACGCGTGGCGACTGATCGGGTTCGCCCACGGCATCGCTGGCCGGTACGGTCAGGTTGCCGACGCCGTGGCGAAAAGCATTTCACACGCGCGAGCGGCCGGAGACACCCGCCTCGTGGCCCGCAGCGGCCTCGCCCTGTCGAGCAGCGCGCTCTACGGGCCGACGCCGGTACCCGAGGCCCTGAGCGGGTGCGAGCGCATGCTGGAAGAGGGACTCACCGATCGCCACGTCGAAGCCACCGTGATGTGCGCGGTGGCGCAGTTGCAGGCCATGCGGGGTGAGTTCGATGCGGCCCGATCGCTCTATCGCCGTGGGCGTTCGCTGCTGAAAGATCTCGGCCAAGGGGTCACTGCCGCGTCGACCGGAATCGACGTCGCGCGGGTCGAGCTCCTGGCGGGCGACCTCGAAGGCGCCGATCGGGAGGTCCGGGCCGATTTCGAGTTTCTGCGCGAGCGCGGCGAGACCTACTTCGCGTCGACGATGGCGGCGCTCTTGTCCCGCATCGCGCACGAGCTTGGGCGCGATGACGACGCGATGCAAATGTCGATGGCCGCGGAGGCGGCCACGTCATCCGACGACATCGAGTCGCAGGTGGTTTGGCGGGCCGTTCGCGTGCCGATCCTGTCGCGTCAGGGCAAGCACGAAGAAGCTCTCGAACTCGCCCGATCGGCGGTCGAGATGGCGCGCAAGACGGAACTGCCTACGCTTCGTGCGGATGCGCTGCGAGAATTGGCGCTCTGTCTCGCGCTGCAATCCCGGCTGGAAGAAGCGACACCCTGCCTGAGCGAAGCCATCGCCTTGTACGCGGCCAAAGGCGATCTGGTTTCGCTGGCGCGTGCCGAATCGATTGCTCGGCAATGGGCCGAGGCGGGCCCGCCCGCCTTCGGGCCGCTCAGTACCTGAGCGCGCCGTTCTCCAAGGCGCGCAAACCAAACATGCATTGGCGTGCACCTTCCGACAGGCGCGCGCGACCATCCCTAGGTTGAACTCAGCGAGACGTTACAACCGCTTGCAGATCAGCGAGCGACCTAGTATCCTAGTCAGGATGCATTAGAGAGAGGGCACGTTGCGTCCTGCGTCCGATGCCTGCACCGGGCGCTCGGTCTCCGATTGCGGCTGAAGCGATCCGTCTGTGCGCCACTCGATTGGCGCGCCCCGCGGGTTTCACACGATTGCTCACTACAAGGAAGTTTTATGTTTCCGTTCAACAAGCTGGGTTCTGCATTCCACTGCCTGCGCGCGGCCGCTTCCGCCGGGAACCTGCGCAAGGGAGTAGCCCTGTTGGCTGCCTCCGGGCTCTGGGCCTGCGCCGGTACGGCTTTCGCCGGGAATGCAGACGTCTTAGTCAAGGTAACGGCCCTTCCCGACGAGGTATCCATTAGCCGGACCGGCTTGCCAACCTATGCGGCTTACCGGGTCGTGATCGAAAGCAAGACGACCAATGTCATCAATGGCGTCCAGTTCTCCGGGGAAACGAACGATGGTGTTGGTGCGACACCGCCAAGCCCGAACCCAGTCGGCCTGTACAAGGAATCGTCCTTCGTTACGCCATCCACCGTCACCTGCGGGCCGCTGACGCCAATTGACAACAAGTTCAGTTGCGACATCGGCCAACTGGCCGGCGGGGCCAAAGTGTCGTTCGTGGTGGTGTTCGACACACCCACCACCGTCTCGCCGATGCAGTTGGATTGGAAACTTAAATATTCGAATGGCTCAACGAGCAGCACGACCACGCCGAGTTCGCTCTACTGCAGTCTGGACGGAGGCGACACGTACACCAACGACTGCAGGGGCTTTCGGAGCACCGCCCTGATCACGGCCGACAGCGCGACGCAGAAGAAGGGCTTCCAGACTTTCATCCCTTACTCCATTGATTCGGCCTTCTTTACGGGGAATGGCTCCGCCCTCTCTACGGACTTGGGTTTGGACGGCAGCACCACAACGAAGCTCACGTTCCCGAAGAACATCGGATTGGAAACGGCCTTGGTTGATCAGGTGGTCACCCCCGGTGGGCCCCATAAAGACGTCACAACATCGATCGCTACAACGGTGACAGTCCCGAACAAAGACCCGATCACAGGCGCGGATGTCAATTTCAAGGCCGAGGTGACTGTGGAGTTGCGCCGCGACGCTTCGACCATCGCTGGCGGAGCAAGGATCGCCAATGTGCTTTCTTACATGACCTACAGCCACGACGGCGTTAACAACTATCCGATCTACGATTGCGCAAAAATTGTGGGAGAGTTGAAGAATCAGACTCCGCCCGTCTGCATCGATTTGAGTCGGAGCCAAGTTTTCACCAAGAAGACCGCGCCGACGCCCAAGGACGAAGGCGATTTGAGTTTGATCATCCGCGCATGGGAAAACGGCGCATTCCGGTACTGAGAGGGCGGTCCGCGGACGGGCGTTGCGTGCCAGGAGGTGTCCCTGAACGCACGTGACGCCGTGAGCGCGGTCCGTGATGACACACAGGCGGCTACATCAACGTATTTGCGCGAGCGACAGACGCAAATCAGCCAACGCGCGTCACGGTGACGATGCCGCCTCCAGCACGGCCCACTCCTCGTCCGAAAACAACCGCGATCGGGTCAGGAACCGCAGTCCTTCCGGCCCCTCGAGCGAGAACATGCCGCCGCGCCCCGGCACCACATCGATGATCAGCGCAGTGTGCTGCCAGTACTCGAACTGCGGCCCGCTGATGTAGAACGGCGCCCCGCCGATGTGGCCGAGCAGCCGGTCGTAGTCGCCGACGATGAACTCGCCCTGCGGGTAGCACATTGGCGCGCTGCCGTCGCAGCAGCCGCCCGATTGATGGAACATCAGCGGGCCGTGCTTCGCGCGCAGCGTGTCGATCAGAGCGATCGCCGATTCGGTCGCCGTGACCCGCAGCACTTCTTCGGCCATCAGAAGAACCCGAGCTTGTTCTCGCTGTAGCTGACCAGCAGGTTCTTGGTCTGCTGATAGTGGTCGAGCATCATCTTGTGGTTCTCGCGGCCGATGCCCGATTGCTTGTAGCCGCCGAACGCGGCGTGGGCCGGGTACTGGTGGTAGCAATTGGTCCACACCCGACCGGCCTGGATGCCCTTGCCCATTCGGAACGCGGTGTTCATGTCGCGGCTCCAGACGCCGGCGCCCAACCCGTAGAGCGTGTCGTTCGCGATGCTCAGGGCTTCCGCCTCGTCCTTGAAGGTCGTCACCGACACGACCGGCCCGAAGATCTCTTCCTGGAAGATGCGCATCCTGTTGTGACCCTGGAACACCGTCGGCTTCACGTAGTAGCCGCCTTCCAGATCGCCCTTCAGCATGTTGCGCTCGCCGCCGATCAGCACCTTCGCGCCTTCCTGACGGCCGATGTCGAGGTAGCTGAGGATCTTCTCGAGTTGCTCGCTCGAGGCCTGCGCGCCAATCATCGTCTCCATGTCGAGCGGGCTGCCCTGCTTGATCGCGGCGACGCGCTTGACGGCCTTCTCGATGAACCGCTCGTAGATCGACTCCTGCACCAGCACGCGCGACGGGCAAGTGCAGACCTCGCCCTGGTTCAACGCGAACATCGCAAAGCCCTCGAGCGCCTTGTCGAAGAAGGCGTCGTCCTTGTCCATCACGTCGGCGAAGAACACGTTCGGTGACTTGCCACCGAGTTCGAGCGTCACCGGAATCAGGTTCTGGCTCGCGTACTGCGAGATCAGACGGCCGGTCGTGGTCTCGCCGGTGAACGCGATCTTGCCGATGCGGTTGCTCGATGCGAGCGGCTTGCCGCACTCGAGACCGAAGCCGTTGACGATGTTGAGCACGCCGGGCGGCAGCAGGTCGCCGATCAGTTCCATCAACACCAGGATCGACACCGGTGTCTGCTCGGCGGGCTTGAGCACGACGCAATTGCCCGCAGCGAGCGCGGGCGCGAGTTTCCACACCGCCATCAGCACCGGGAAGTTCCACGGAATGATCTGGCCGACGACGCCGATCGGCTCGTGGAAGTGGTACGCATAGGTCTCGTTGTCGATCTGGCTGATGCCGCCTTCCTGCGCGCGCACGCAGGCGGCGAAGTAACGGAAGTGATCGACGGCCAGCGGCATGTCGGCGAAAGTCGTTTCGCGGATCGGCTTGCCGTTGTCCCAGGTCTCGGCGGCGGCGAGCATCGCGAGGTTCTGCTCCATCCGGTCCGCAATCTTGTTCAGGATGTTCGCGCGCTCGGTGGTCGAGGTCTTGCCCCAAGCGGCCTTGGCTCTGTGCGCGGCGTCGAGCGCACGGTCGACGTCAGCGGCGGTCGAGCGCGGAATCTCGCAAAAAGGTTTGCCGGTCACTGGCGTGATGTTCTCGAAATACTGGCCGTCGACCGGCGCGACCCACTCGCCGCCGATGTAGTTGCCGTAACGCTTCTTGAAGTGCACCGCGGTGCCGAATTTTCCAGGCTCGAGCATGTCCATGTCTGTCTCTCCGATCTGTTGAGTGAATGAGCGCGGCGACGTGCGATGCACACCAGCCGCGTGGCCGCAGCGTTCAGCGCAGCTTGCGTGCCAACCGGGTGGAGCCCGCCGAAGTGCCTGTCGGAGGTTCGCGTTCGAGGGAAAGTACGCAGCTCGTTGTCTCAAAGTGCGACAGCGGCAGCGCGCGCTGTCACGTTCCGGCTCGTTTGCGCTGCAACACCGCGCCGATTGGTGCAGCACGGGTCTTGCTTCGCTGCAGCCATGGAGACAAACAACATCACCCGCTCGACCCTCCTGCGCCGCGCGCTCACCATCTCGTTGCTAGGCCCGTGGGCTCCGATCGCCTCGGCGCAGACCGACGGCGATCCGTTCGGCTCGATGCAGTGGCCCGAGCTGAAGCGCGAGTTCCTCGGCAGCGGCAAGGTCGTGTTCGACGCCCGCGTTCAGGTGCAAGGCCCGGCCTTCGCCGAAAACCCGATGAACGTGCCGATCAGCATCTCGGCCGACGGCATCGAGAACGTCGAGGTGATCACCGTGATCGTCGACCGCAACCCGATCCGCAAGGTGCTCGAGTACTTTCCGCTGGCCTCGCTGCCGCGCGTCAGCTTCCGCTTCAAGCTCGAACAGGCGAGCCCGGTGCGGGTCGCGGTGAAGACGCGCGACGGCGTCTGGCACGTCGGCGGCGTCTGGGTCGAGTCGTCGGGCGGCGGCTGCACCGCGGCCGCCGAGACGCGGCGCGACGGCAGTTGGGCGCGCACGCTCGGCGAGGTCAACGGGCGCGTCTTTCCGCACAGCCCCGCGGCCGGCGGCGACGCGTCGTCACGCCTGCGGCTGCGCGTGATGCACCCGATGGACACCGGCCTGGTCGGCGGCATCCCGGCCTTCTACGTCAACCGCCTGTCTTTGCGCGACGTGAGCGGCCGCGAGCTGATGCGCCTGAACACGTTCGAGCCGATCAGCGAGAACCCGGTGTTCAGCTTCGACTTTCCCGGCGCGCCGCGCGGCCGGCTGCAGCTCGTCGGCACCGACAACAACGGCAACCGGATCGCGGGGGCGATCGAATGAGCCCGGGCTTCTCGCGTCTGTTCGCGTGGGCCTTGCTGCTCGTGTTGCTGTGCGCGTTGCCGGCCCTGGTGTTCGCACAGTCGGCCGACCCGAAGACGCTCGACTACCGACTGCAGGCGCGCGCACTCGCCGATGGCGTCTACGTCGTCGAGGGCGCGCGTGCGGACTTCGGCGTCGCGAACGGCTGCAACATCGTCAACACCGGCTTCATCGTGACCGGTGCCGGCGTGATCGTGATCAACACCGGCCCGTCGCGCCGCTACGGCGAACAGTTGCGCGCGCTGATCGCGCGCACGACGCGCGAGCCGGTCGTGCGCGTGGTCCACCTGAACCTGCATCCCGACTACTTCCTCGGCAACCAGGCTTTCGCCGACGTGGCGCGCGTCGCGACGCCGACAACCCGCGCCGGCATGCAGCGCGACGCCAAGGGCTACGAGGACAACCTGTACCGGCTCTGTGGCGACTGGATGAAGGGCACCGAGTTTCTGCTGCCGTCGGCCGATGCGATGCCAGGCATCGAGCGCATCGGCACACACGAGATCGAGACGATCGAGATGCGCGGCCACACCGACAGCGACCTCGTGCTGATCGACCGCACGCGCGGCGTCGTCTTCGCCGGCGGGCTCGTGTTCGCGCAGCGCATTCCGACGACGCCGCACGCCGACTTGCCGGCGTGGCGCGCGAGCTTGCAACGCCTCGCCGGCTGGTCGTTCGCGCAGTGGGTGCCGAGCCATGGTGCAGTCGATGCGGGCCGCGCCGGCGTCGCCGGCACCGAGCGCTATCTTGCCTGGCTCGATGGCGCGTTTCGCAGCGCGGCCGAGCGAGGCTTGGAGATGAACGAGGTGCTGCGCATGCCGGTCCCGGCCGAATTTCGGGCGTGGTCGGCGTTCGACACCGAATGGCTGCGCAACGTCGCGAACCTCTACCCGCCCTACGAACACGACGCGCTGACGAAGCGACCCTGATTCACTGTCACAAGCTGGCGCGCTGTCTGTTCGACGCTGTGACAACGCAGAGGGGGAAACCCGCGCCGCGAGGCGCCGGTTTCGCCTCACAAGCACCCCGCGATTGCTCCACGCCTCGCCACATGCCGATGGCATGGTTGTTGCCCTCTGTGGCTCTCTGGAGGCAGCGCGACACGCTGCCCTGAACCCACCACGAGGAGACACTCATGCGTTTGAAGCTATTGACCTTGTCGATCACCCTGGGCCTCGGCTCGCTCGCCGCGACGGCGCAAACCGCGGTCACCGACAAGATGATCGAGGACTCGGCGAAGACCGGCAACGACATCCTCTCCTGGGGTCTCGGCACGCAGGGCCAGCGCTATTCGGTGCTGAAGCAGGTCTCGACCGCGAACGTCGGCAAGCTCGTGCCGGCATGGGCGTTCTCGTTCGGCGGCGAGAAGCAACGTGGCCAGGAGTCGCAGCCACTGATTCACGGCGGCAAGATGTTCGTGACCGCCTCGTACTCGCGCATCTTCGCGCTCGACGCGGCGACCGGCAAGAAGCTCTGGAAGTACGAACACCGCCTGCCCGAAGGCATCATGCCGTGCTGCGACGTGGTCAACCGCGGCGCCGCGCTGTTCGACAACCTCGTGATCTTCGCGACGCTCGACGCCCAACTCGTCGCGCTCGATCAGGCCACCGGCGACGTGGTCTGGAAGGAGAAGATCGACGACTACGCGGCCGGCTATTCGGCCACCGCCGCGCCGCTGATCGCGAACGGCATGCTGCTGACCGGCGTCTCGGGCGGCGAGTTCGGCGTCGTCGGCCGTGTCGAGGCGCGCGATCCGAAGACCGGCAAGCTGATCTGGTCGCGCCCGACCGTCGAAGGCCACATGGGCTACACGTACGCGGCCGACGGCAGCAAGAAGGAAAACGGCGTCTCCGGCAGCACCAACAAGAGCTGGCCGGGCGATTTGTGGAAGACCGGTGGCGCGGCGACCTGGCTCGGCGGCACCTACGATGCGAAGACCGGCCTGGCCTACTTCGGCACCGGCCAGCCCGCGCCGTGGAACAGCCACCTGCGCCAGGGTGACAACCTGTTCTCGTGCTCGACGGTCGCGATCGACGTCAAGACCGGCCAGATCAAGTGGAGCTACCAAGCCACGCCGAACGACAGCTGGGACTTCGACGGCGTCAACGAGTTCATCACCTTCGACATGGACGGCAAGCGCGTCGGCGGCAAGGCCGACCGCAATGGCTTCTTCTACGTCAACGACGCCGGCACCGGCCAGCTGCTCAACGCCTTCCCGTTTGTCAAGAAGCTGACGTGGGCAACCGGCGTCGACCTGAAGACCGGCCGCCCGAATTTCGTGCCCGAGAACCGGCCGACCGATCCGACCACCGGCGCCGACGGCAAGAAGGGCAGTTCGGTCTTCGCCGCACCGAGCTTCCTCGGCGGCAAGAACCAGATGCCGATGGCCTACAGCCCCGACACCAAGCTCTTCTACGTGCCGTCGAACGAATGGGGCATGGAGATCTGGAACGAGCCGGTCACCTACAAGAAGGGCGCGGCCTACCTCGGCGCCGGCTTCACGATCAAGACGTTGAACGACGACTACATCGGCGCGCTGCGCGCGATCGATCCGAAGACCGGCAGGATCGTCTGGGAAGTGAAGAACGGCGCGCCGCTCTGGGGCGGCGTGCTGACGACCGCCGGCAACCTGGTGTTCTGGGGCACGCCGGAAGGTATGCTGAAGGCCGCCGACGCGCGGACCGGCAAGGTGATGTGGGAGTTCCAGACCGGCTCCGGCGTCGTTGCGCCACCGGTCACCTGGATGCAGAACGGCGAGCAGTACGTCAGCGTCGTTTCCGGCTGGGGCGGTGCCGTGCCGCTGTGGGGCGGCGATGTTGCGAAGAAGGTCAACTTCCTCGAGCAGGGCGGCATGGTCTGGGTCTTCAAGCTCCCGAAGGCCGGCGCGCAGACTGCATCCGGCGACGCCCCCGCGAAGACCGCGAAGGTCGCGATCGCCAACTGATTCACCGTTGGCCGCGGCCACGCGTTGCACCCGACGGTGCGGCACGTGGCCGCTTTCATGGCCGCTCCATCCTTGTACTTCGGAGAACCCCATGACTCCATCTTCTCGACGCCGCTTCGTCGTTCAGATCGTCGTCGCTGGCGGCGCTACTTTCGTCACCCGCAGCTTCGCGCAGGCCGGCGTTCACGTCGACGAGGCCGACGAGCAAGCGGTCGCGCTCGGCTACAAACACGACACGACCCAAGTCGACACGAAGAAGTACCCGAAGCACGCCGCCGCCCAGCGCTGCAGCAACTGCTCGTTCTGGCAGGGCAAGCCCGACGACGCGTGGGCCGGCTGCGCGATGTTCGGTCGCAAGCATGTCGCGAATGCAGGCTGGTGCCAGGTCTGGGCGAAAGTGCCGGGTTGAGCCGTCGGTTGAGGCCGCAGGGCGGATGGCGGCTGGGACTGACTTGAACGGCCGGGCCGTGTTGCACCTGTCGAATCAATGTCGCTGAACGACCCATCACCGACCGACCCATCACCGACATTCGCGGCGCCGGCACGCCCGGCACGTGTCAGCGACCCGGGTCGCATGACAGGCATCACGCTCGTCACGGCCACCTGGTCCACACCGGTCGGCCTCGCGGCGATGGGTACCGCGTCGCCAGTTCAACGAACGCGCCCCCGCATGGCCGCGGGACAGCGCCCGGAAGAACCGCTCAACCCTCGCCGCTCGGCAGAGACTGCCATCCGAAAAGACCCTGTAACTCAATGTTTCGCGACCCCCTAGACTTAGGGGTCTCCGGAACGCTCTCCGGTGGACGACGTGTCAGCAACTGCGCACGAGGCTTGTCCCATGTCCCTGATTGACGCACTGAGACGCATGTTCGGCGACCCGCTGGGCGACGCGCTCGATCTTGATTTGATGATGCCGTTTGAAACAGGCGACGACGCGCCGCCTCTCTGGCAACTCTCTTCGTTCGAACTCGCGAACGGCCTCGACGTCTCGGAGTTCCCGGAGCCGCTCTGCGGCGACCAGTTCAACAGCCTCTTCCCGCGCTGAAACTTCGAGCGAGTGCAGATGTACATCATCATCGACCGGAAGGGTCGGCGCATGGTCATGCCACGCTCTACCGCGGACGACGCCATCGATCAAATTGCGAAGGCCATCGCGGGAAGCAAGGCTTCGGCGGAAGAGAAGCGCCACGCGTGGGACCGATTGCGCGATCAGCACGGGTACAGCGTCCAACGGGTGCCGAAGTAACCCGTGAGCTGCGACGGTTCGACGTGTATGGAGGCCCGCCCGAGCATTGCGGGACACGTACAAAGAGCCGATCGGTGGCGACGACCTCGCGACACGCGCCGATGACGCATCCGTTCTCTGCGGCCGAAGAGGACGGCCTTCTCGTTGCCCGAGTCGCTGGCGTCCACCCGACTCTCGACGCGAAACCCCCGATACGGCGTCGCGCTCAATCCCCGAACGTATAACGCGCCCCCACCTGGAACGCGCGCGGCGCCCCCGGCGCAAAGAACGTTCCGCGCGCGAGCGGGTAGTCGCCGTTGGCATCGCGCGGCAGACCGCGCGCGACGAAGTTGCCGTTCGCATCGAAGCCATTCGCACCGATCTGCGCGCCGGATGTCCCAGCCGGCGTAGAGCTTGAGCAGCCGGCGCGGCAGTTCGATGCGTCGATGCCTGCAGCGCGAACCCGTAGTTCTGCTGGCGTGTCTCGGTGCGGGCGATCAGTCCGGTGCACGTTTCGTTCGGCTCGTCGTTCAGCAACGCGTTCGCGATGCAGCGCCACGTCGGGAACGGCGTGTTGGCGGCCGTCGCGCCGCTGACCGGGAACCCGCTGTAGCCGGCGGCAGTCAGCGCGGCGCGCTCGCCGGCGCTCGGCTGATGGACCGCTTCCTCGAACGATTCGTCGTTGACGTCGCCATTGAAGGTGCGGGTCGTGATGCGTCGGTAGTACGCGTTGGCCGAGAGTGTCAGTGTGTCGCTGACGTGCTTGATCGCTGCGAGGTTCACGAACACCGAGCAGCCCGGTCGAGAACGCCAGCACGCCGCCGAGTGCGAGCCATTCGAGCCAGAGCGGCTCGTCGGGCGCCGCGGCGTCGCGACACCGGCGCGTCGCAAGCCAGGTGTTGACCGAAGCGGCGAGCGGTCTCACAGCTCGATCACCATGCCGTCGTGGGCGACCTCGATGCCGTGGTCGGCGAGCGCGCGTCGTTCGCTGCCGCGCTCGTCGAGGATCGGGTTGCTGTTGTTGACGTGGGTGAGGATCTTGCGCGTCGCGTCGGTCGCGTTCAGCACGTCGATCATCCCGGCGCGGCCCTCGAACGCCATCTGCGGCAGATGCCCGAGCTCGGTGGCGCTGTGCACGCCGAGGCCGGCGTCGCGGAGTTCGTGTTCGTCCCAGAAAGTGCCGTCGACCATCAGGCAATCGGCGTCGCGCATCCAGTCCAGTTCGCTGCTGCCGACATCGGCGAGCGCCGGCGAGAAGAAGAAGCGCTGGCCGGTGCGGGTGTCTTCGATGTGCAGTGCAATGCACTCGCCGACGGTCTCGCCACGCTGCCGTGCATGGCGCGGCGCCTTGGCCGGCACCGCGACCGCGCAGAAGCCGAGATCCGGGAAGCCTTCGATGCGGAAGGCCGCGATCGGTGCGGTGCCGGCCACCGGCAGCATGTGCCAGTGCACCGCGGTGTAGTGGTCGAGCACGCTGAGCAGCGGCAGGCCGGCGGTCAGGTCCTCGAACACCAGTGGCGTCGCGAAGACCTCGAGGCGCTGGCTTTCACGCAAGCTCAACAGGCCGGCGACGTTGTGCAGTTTGGAGTCCGTCAGCACGACCGCCTTGATCGGCGAGTCGCGCGGCCCGTCGAGCGGATGCGCCGGGTGCAACGCGGGATTGGCGCGGATCTGCTGCGCGAGATCGGGCGACGCGTTCAGCAGCACCCAGCTCGTGCCGTCCTGCGAGACCGCGACCGAACTCTGCGTGCGTGCCGCGCCGCCGAGTTCGCCGCGACGAAACGATTCGCACTGCCGGCAGCGGCAGTTCCATTGCGGGAAGCCGCCGCCCGCGCCCGAGCCGAGCACGAGGATCTTCATGCGGCAGCGCAGCGGTGATGCGTTGAGCGGGTCATGGTCTCCTCGTTCTTGTCCTGATGTACTGCGGCAGGGAGCTTGCTTGCGCGGCGGAGGTGTCCCCCCGCGCGCGCTGACCCGCTGCAAGCCGTGTCAATCCACGTTGTTCTGCAATACCTGTGCCGCTGGCCGATGGCCGGGGCGAGGCGCTTCGGCGCCTTTATCGGCTCATGGAACACCCTGAGTTGCTCCAGCACGGAGCAATCGCGTGGAGCAATGGCGCAGGGAATTCCCTCTGCACGATTGCGTTGCCGCAGCGCTGCACTTCGCATCGTTTCGATGCTCGTGCTGGCGTCTTTCGCACGACCGGTACTCGCTGCGGCCCCGGACTGCGGCACGGCGGCCGCGGTCACTCTGCTGCCGGTGAGCACCGATGTATGGCGCGTACCGGCAGCACGCGGCGAGAGCGATGCGACGAACGGCGGTCAGGTCGTGCAGTTCGTCGTCGTGCGCGATGGCGCGCGGGTCTGGATCGTCGGCAGCGGGCCGACGCCCGCCGCCGGGTTCGCACTCGGCTGTGCGGTCCGGCACCAGCTCGGGCGGCCCGTCACCGATGTGATCAACACGCGCGCCGCGCCCGAACTGTCGATGGGCAACAGCGCGTTCGTGGCGGCGCGCCAGTGGGCGTTGCCGGACGTCATCGCCGCGATGCGCACGCGCTGCCCGGCCTGCCTGGACCGGCTCAAGGCGCGCATCGGGCCGCACGGCGACAGCCTGCGGCTCGACGGGATCCGCGTGCCGTCGCACCCGATCGGCCGCCCCGGCGCGACGCACAGCCGGCTCGGCCCGTTCGACTGGCGCGCGTTCGCGCGTGCGCCGCACGAGCGCACGCTGGTGCTGCGGCTGCGGCGCGAGCGCATCGTGATCGCGCAGGGCCTGGTCTGGGCCGGCGACCTGCCGAACCTGCGCGACACGCGCAGCGCGACGCTGCTGGCGAGCCTGCGGGCGCTGCAGCGTTTCGCACACGGCACGCGTGTGCTCGGCGAGCAGGGCGACATCGCCGGCCCCGCTGCGATCGCCCGCCACATCGACTACGTCGAGCGACTGCGCCGCGCGGCGCTGCCGCATCTGATCCGCGGCGACGTCGACGGCGCGGCGGGTGTCGGGGTCGAGCTGCCCGCGTTCGGCGCCCTGCCCGGCTATGCGGCCGGCCACCCGCTGAACGTGCAGCGCGTCTGGCGCGAGCTCGAGCCTGAGCTGTTTCGCTGAGACGCAGCGTGCGCGTCAGGTCTCGCCGCCGCCGACGTTCCAGCGCAATTTGCGATAGATCGTGTTGCGGCTGATGCCGAGCTGCTTCGACGCTGCCGAGATGTTGCCGCCGGCCGCCTCGAGCACGCTGCGGATCATCTCGATCTCGGCCTGTTCGAGCGTCGCCTTCGGGGCCGGCTCGGCCGGCATCACGCCGCTGCGCGAACGGATCGCGGCCTCGGCCTGGGCGCTGCCCGGCGCAGGGTGCGACACACCGAATGCCGGATCGACCGCAAACGATGGCGGCACGAACGGCGGCAGCGTCGCGGGCGGCGCGGTCTCGCACGGCACGAAGCTCGGCGGTGCGGCCGGCGCGCTGCGCTGGGCGTCTTCGAGGAAATCGTCCGACAAGTGGGCGGTCGTGATCTCGTGCTCGCCGGACGACATCACGGCCGCGGTGCGCAGCACGTTGGCGAGTTGCCGCACGTTGCCGGGCCAGCGGTAGCGCTTGAAGAGTTCGAGCACGCGCGGGCTCAGCGCCGGCGGGTCCTGCGGGCGCTCGGCCTGCAGGATGCGGCGCGCGATCGCGTCGAGGTCGCTGCGCTCGCGCAGCGCCGGCAGCCGCAGCGCGAGGCCGTTCAGGCGGTAGTAGAGGTCTTCGCGGAACTCCTGGCGGTCGATCATCTCGCGCAGGTTGCGGTGGGTCGCGCCGATCACCGCGATGTCCACCGCGATCGCCTTGGTGCTGCCCAGCGGCGTGACGCAGCGCTCCTGCAGCACCCGCAGCAGCCGCGCCTGCAAGGGCTGCGGCATGTCGCCGATCTCGTCGAGAAACAGCGTACCGCCGTTGGCCTGGACGATGCGGCCGGGCGCGCCCTTGCGGCGCGCGCCGGTGAAGGCGCCGTCCTCGTAGCCGAACAACTCCGCCTCGATCAGCGACTCGGGAATCGACGCGCAATTCACCGCGACGAACGGCTGGCGCGCGCGGTTCGAGTCGTGGTGCACCGCACGCGCGAGCAGCTCCTTGCCGGTGCCGGTCTCGCCGAGGATCAGCAGCGGGATGTCGCGGTCGAGGATGCGGCGGATCTTCTGCACCAGCACGTCGACTTGAGCGTCGCCGGTGCGCAGGTACTGCAGGCCCGAGAATGGGCTGCCGTCGTGGCGGCGATCGGTCGAGGCCGATGTCTGCGTCGTCGGGCGCGTCGCCGGCAGCGCCGCATTCGGCTCGGCATCGACGATGTCGTCGCGCGAGACGCCGCCGATCACCGGGCGCGACGGCCAGTCGAAGCGCGCCGTTGCATGGAACTGTTGACCGCTCGGCAGGCTCAGGTGCATCGGCGCCGACAGCGGCATGCGGAAGTGATCGTAGATCGCCGACGGCGACGTGCCGAACAGGCTCGTGACGCTGTGCATGCGCAGCGCCGCGCCACTGATGCCGAGCTGATCGAGCGCGCCGCGGTTGGCACCGAGGATCTTGCCGTCGGCACCGACGACGACGATGCCTTCGAGCAGCGTGCCGATGAATTCCGGGCGGCTGTGAAAGTGCAGCCGCAGGCGGTTGTTGAAGTCGTCCGAGAGCCAGTGGTTCTCGATCATGCGCGCCGACATCCGCACCAGACCCATCGTGTGCTGGTGGTAGCCGCGGTGATCGCCGGTCACGTCGAGCACGCCGAGCATGTTGCCGCGCGGGTCGAAGATCGGCGCGGCCGAACAGGTCAGAAAGTTGTTGGCGTGGATGAAGTGCTCGTGCGCGTGCACCAGCGTCGGTTCGCCCTCGAACAGCGCCGTGCCGATCGCGTTCGTGCCCTTCGAATGTTCGGCCCAGTTCTCGCCGGGCGCGAGCGCGACCTTGTCGGCGCGCTCGAGGAAGTCGTCGTCGCCGACCGAGTGCAGGATCGTGCCCTGCGCGTCGGTGAGCACGATCATGCTTTCGGTGTTGACGATCTGCTCGAACAGCATCTGCATCACCGGCGCGGCATGAACATAGAGCCGCTGATTGCGCTCGCGCGCCATGGTCAGGTCGCTGCGGATCATCGGGTCGAAGTCGCGCTTCTCGCCGCGCGAGAGGCCGAGCGCCGCGCTGCGCTGGTGGGAGCGTTCGATGAACTCGACGCGCGGCGGGCTGACCACGACCGCGCTGCCGATCGCACGTTCATCGCCGCGCTTGCCTGGCATGCTCGATTGGCTGTTGGCTTGTCGACCGCTGTGGGTCATGGCGTCATCCTCGTGCCTGCGTTGTGCAGGTTGTCTCTCTTGAAGCGGCGCCTTCACGCACCCGCGAGAGGGTCGGTGACAAGCTCGCTTCTCTGTCGTCGGCCTGGCATCCCCGGTGCTGCTCGGGTGCCTGCTGCGGCGCGATGCTGTGCCAAAAGAGCTCGATTGTCCATAGGCGCTCAGCGCCGAATCACGGGGACTGTTCCAGGCCGGAGCAATCGCTCGTGGCACAGCGTTTGCACAACAGCCCTCAGCATTTGATTGCAATTCAGACAGACGGAGACAGCCCCATGAAATCGACGACTCGGAACAGGATCGGCCACGCCATCCACGTGAAAACCCTGATTGGCGGCATCGCTGCGCTTTCCGCTGCGTTCGCGACCGCGTTGGCCTGGTCGCACGGCGACGTGACCCCGCAGGCAGTCGACACCTCGGCCCTGCCGAAGGTCGGCACCGAGTGGCGCGCCGAGAACCCGTACCGCCGGAACGACGCGGCGATCAAGGTCGGGACCTCGGCCTACAACCAGAACTGCGCGCGCTGCCACGGCATCGACGCGATCTCGGGCGGCATCGCGCCCGACCTGCGCAAGCTCGACAACGATTGCGCGACCAGCAAGGACGCGACGCGCAAGGCCGCGTGCGTGAAGGACAACGACGAGTACTTCCTGACCACGGTGCGCCACGGCCGCACGCGCAACGGCGCGGTCTACATGCCGCCGTTCGAAGGCACGTTCGACCAGGAAGCGATCTGGGCGATCAAGGCCTACCTCGAAACCCGGCGCGAGAAGTCGTTGTGAGCGGCGCACTCGGCGCGTCGGGCCGGCGTGCCGCGCTGCGGCGGATCGGCGCGGCATCGGCGTTGCTCGCGCTCGGCGGCGTCGCATCGCGCGCAGCTGCGACCACGCTCGTGAAGGTGCGCGAACGCGGCGCGCTCGTCGTCGGCATCTACAACGACCTGCCGCCGTTTCATGTGGCCGGCAAAGGCATCGACGTCGAGATCGCCCAGGCGCTCGCCGACGGCCTCGGCGTCAGGCTCTCGCTGCTGCCGTTCAATGCCGACGAGAACATGAACGACGACCTGCGCAACATGGTCTGGCGTGGCCACTACCTCGGCTACGGCCCGGCCGACGTGCTGATGCACGTGCCGGTCGATCGGCCGTTGATGGACGCGACCCCGCAGGCGACGATCTTCGCGCCGTACTATCGCGAACGCATCGTGATGGCGCGCAACCTCGAGCGGCTGCCGGCGCTCGATTCGCTGCAGCAGCTGGCCGGTCAGAAGGTCGCGGTGCCGGGCCAGACGCTCGCCGGCTGGCTGCTGCTCGGCGCCGACGGCGGCGCGTACCGCAACCAGCTCAACACGCAGTGGAAGGACGCCACCGAGTGCGCGCGCGCGTTGCAACGCGGCGAGGTCACGGTCGCGGCGGGCACGAGCTCGGAACTCGAATCGGTGCTGCGCGGCGACGCACGCTTCGCGATCGAGCCGATGCCGTCGCCGCGCGCACCGCGCAGCGGCTGGGCGACCGGCCTGGCGGTGAAGAGCGACGCGCCCGACCTCGCGCAGGCGCTGCAGGCGGTGATGAACGGCCTGGGCGAATCCGGCAAACTGAAGGAGATCTTCGCCCGCCACAACGTCGCGTGGCGCACGGCCTGAGCTGACCGGCGGTCGAGCGCTCGCAGCGCCGCACAGACGGCGCCGCTTCAACAACAGGATTCGGAGACAACATGTCACAGACTTTCCCCGCGCGCGTCGGCGCGGCGCTCTGCGCAGCGAGTTCGCTGGCGCTGGCCGCCGAGGGTGACGCGCCCGCCGCCGCGCAGCTCTCCCCGGTCGTCGTCACCGCGACCCGCACCGAGGCGCGCGCCGCCGACGTGCCGGCCTCGATCAGCCGCATCGATGCGCGCGAGGTGCGCGACGGTCACGCCCTCGTCAACATCTCCGAGAGCCTGGGCAGCGTGCCCGGCCTGCTCGCACGCGACCGCCAGAACTACGCGCAGGACGTGCAGATCTCGGTGCGCGGCTTCGGTGCGCGCTCGACCTTCGGCATCCGCGGCGTGCGCCTGTATGTCGACGGCATCCCCGCGACCCTGCCCGACGGCCAGGGTCAGATCTCGAATGTCGAACTCGGCTCGGTCGAACGCATCGAGGTGCTGCGCGGTCCCTTCTCCGCGCTGTACGGCAACTCGTCCGGCGGCGTCATCCAGGTCTTCAGCGCCGAAGGCAGCGGTGCCCCGAGCTACGGCTTCGGCGTCTCCGGCGGCAGCGACGGCGCGCTGCGCTTCGGCGTGCAGGCGAGCGGCGCGCCGAGCGCCGGCTTCGCCTACAACCTGTCCGCGAGCCGCTTCCGCACCGACGGTTACCGCGACCACAGCGCCACCGAGCGCACCCTGGGCAACGCCAAGCTCACGTTCCGCCCCGACGCCGACAACAAGCTGACCCTGATCGCGAACAGCCTCGACCTGCCCGAAGCACAGGACCCGCTCGGGCTGACCCGCGCCCAGTTCACCGCCAACCCGCGCGGTGTGGATCAATCCGCGCTCGACTACAACACCCGCAAGAGCGTCAACCAGACCCAGCTCGGTCTCGTCTACGAGCGTCGCGTCGATGCCGCCAACGCGATTCAGGTGCTGCTCTACGGCGGCCGGCGCGGCACCGAGCAGTTCCAGTCGATCCCGAAGAGCGCCGAGGGCAGCCCGCTGCACCCCGGCGGCGTGATCGCGCTCGGCCGCGCCTACGAAGGCACCGACCTGCGCTGGACGACGAAGACCAGCCTGCTCGACGCGCCGCTGTCCGTGGTCGGCGGGGTCACCTACGACGTGCTCGCCGAGCACCGTCGGGGCTACCTGAACTTCATCGGCAACACGCTCGGCGTGAAGGGGGCGTTGCGGCGCGACGAGACCAACGACGTCACGAGTTTCGATCAGTACCTGCAGGCCGCCTGGCAGATGACGCCGCGATGGTCGCTGAACCTCGGCTTGCGGCACAGCCGGGTCAGCTTCACGTCGACCGACGCGTACGTCGTCGGCACCAACCCCAACGACAGCGGCCGCGCTGCCTACAGCGCGACGCTGCCGGTGGCGGGCTTGATGGTTGCACTCTCGGACGACTGGCATCTCTACGCGACCGCCGGGCGCGGCTTCGAGACGCCGACCCTGAACGAACTCGCCTACCGCAGCGGCGGCATGACCGGCCTGAACTTCGGACTCCAGGCGGCGACAAGCCGCAGCATCGAGGCCGGCGTCAAGGCCAGGCTCGGCGTGTGGGGCGAAGCGACGCTCGCGGCCTTCCGCACCGACACCGCGAACGAGATCGTCACGCGGACCAACCTCGGCGGCCGCTCGACCTTCCAGAACGCCGGCGCGACGCGCCGCACCGGGCTGGAAGCAGGCTGGAACGGCACGTACTTCGGCAATCTCAAGGCGCAGCTCGCTGCGACCTTGCTGAACGCGACCTACCAGGACGGCTTCCTGACCTGTACCGCGGCGCCGTGCGCGGTCGCGAACGTTGCGGTACCGGCGGGCAACCGCATCCCGGGGATCGCGCGCGGGGCGCTGTTCGCGGCGCTGAACTGGGCGCCGCCGACCGGCTGGCGCGCGGGCGTCGAGGGGCGCTACGTGACCGGCGTGTTCGTCAACGACGCGAACAGCGACGCCGCGCCGCGCTACGCGGTCGCGGCGGCGACGCTCGGCTACGTGCTGCGTGCCGGGCCGTGGGAGCTGAACGGCTTCGTGCGCGGCGACAACCTGTTCGGCAGGCGCTACGCCGGATCGGTGATCGTCAACGAAGGCAACAGCCGCTTCTTCGAGCCGGCACCGGGGCGCACCTGGCTCGCGAGCGCGGCGGCAACGGTCAAATTCTGAGACCGACGATGAACAAGCTTCCAGGCCGCTACGACCGCATCGCCAGCCTGCTGCATTGGCTGATCGGCGTCGCGCTGCTCGGTCAGATCGTGTTCGGCTTCCTGCTTGACGAGATCGCACCGCGCGGCACGCCGGCGCGCGGATCGGTGATCAACCTGCACAAGTCGCTCGGCCTGGTGCTTGGCGCGCTGATCGTGCTGCGCCTGCTGTGGCGGCTGTGGCACCGGCCGCCGGCCTGGCCGCAGGCGATGCCGAACTGGCAACGGCGGGCCGCGGCGCTGGGGCACCGCGCCTTGTACGCGTGCATGGTGCTGATGCCCGCCTCCGGCTACATCGCCTCCAACTTCAGCAAGCACGGCATCAAGCTGTTCGGCACGCCGCTCGCGCCGTGGGGGCCCGACATCCCGATCGTCTACGCGGCGTTCAACCTGCTCCATGTCGCGACCGCGTGGGTCTTCACGGCGCTGATCGTGGGCCATGTTGCGGTGGCACTCAAGCACGCGTTCGTCGATCGCGAGGTGATCTTCGCGCGCATCGACCCGCGGCCGCCGGCGCCGCCGCATCTCACCACTTCCCGGGAGACCGCATGACCGCCCCACCGACCGGCAGACTGCTGGCGCTGCTGCTCGCCGCGCCGCTGCTCGCGAGTGCCGCGCCGTTCGCGTACGTGCCCAACGAAGGGTCGGGCACGCTCAGCGTGATCGACACGCAGAGCGACACCGTCGTCCACGAACTGCCGGCCGGCAAGAAGCCGCGCGGCACCGTCGTCAGCGTCGATGGCAAGCGCGCCTGGGTCAGCGACCAGCCCGGCAACCGGCTCGTGGTGCTCGACCTCGAGAAGCGCAGCATCGCGACCGCGATCGATCTCGGCGAATCGCCCGAAGGCGTCGGCATCTCGAGCGACGGGCGCTGGGTGGCCGCCGCGATCGAGGAGTCGAACGAGGTCGTGTTCGTCGACACGCGCAGCAACACGAAGGCGTTTGTCGTCAAGGTGCGCGGCAAGAACCCCGAACACGCGATGTTCAGCCCCGACGGGCGCCTGGTCTTCGTCAGCGCCGAGGACGGCGAGGCGGTCGACGTGATCGACGTCGCCAAACGCAGCCAGATCGCCCAGGTGCCGGTCGGCGCACGCCCGCGCGGCATCGGCTTCGCGCCCGACGGCACGCTCGCGTACGTTGCCGCCGAGAATTCGAGCGAGCTGTACGTCATCGACACGACGAGCTTCAAGATCATCGCCAGGCTCAAGGCCGGCCTGCGCAGCAACGGCGTCGCGGTGCACCCGGACGGCCGGCGCGTGTACGTCTCGAACGGCGGTGATGCCACCGTGTCGGTCTTCGACACCGCGAGCCGAGCGATCGTCGCGACGATCGGTGTCGGCCAACGGCCATGGAACATGGCGCTGACGCCGGATGGTCGCAAGCTCTACGTCGCGTGCGGTCGCTCGGGGACCGTGTCGGTCATCGACACCGAGCGCAATCTGAAGTTGGCGGACATCGCGGTCGGGCGATTGCCGTGGGGCGTGGCGATTCGATAGCGACCGTGACGCCGGTGCTCGCGGAGTTGTAACCGACGCGCTCCGCGATCTCGGCGACGCCACCGGCATGGCGGCGCAACAGGTCCTTCGCGAGCGCCATGCGCGAGGCGAGCAGGTACTCCATCGGCGCGATGCCGACCGTGCGGCCGAAGCGCTCGAAGAACGCAGAGCATCCGCCAGGCCGTGGAGGCCGCGGGGCCGATCGACGTGCTCGTCAACACCGCGGGCTTCGGCGTGGCGTCGCCGGCCGAACTCGCGCCGCTGGCAACGGTGCGCGAGGTCTTCGAGACCCACACCTTCGGCACGATCGCGGTGACGCAGGCGGTGCTGCCCACGCGTGGGCGGCCGAGGCTTGCTGACTGGCGATGCGCGGCCCCTTGGATCGGTCGCTCCAGCGGTCGCGAAGGGCCGAGACGACTCTTGAGTTCGGGCCGCCCGAGCCCATCTGCGCAGCATGGAATCGAACAGCCTCCACATCGCCTGCGCGCACTGCCAAACGACCAATCGCGTGCCGACGGCGCGTCTCACCCAGGATCCGATTTGCGGTCGGTGCGGCGAGGCCTTGCTGGACGGTCGGCCGATCGAACTGACTGACTCGAACTTCGACGCAGTCACGCAGCACACCGACCTGCCGGTGCTGGTCGACTTCTGGGCACCGTGGTGCGGACCCTGTGTCGGCATGGCGCCTCAGTTCGAACGCGCCGCTCAGCAACTCAAGGGCCGTGTGTTGTTCGCCAAGGTCAACAGTGATGAGAATCCGCTGACCGCCCGGCGATTCGCGATCCGCAGCATTCCGACGCTGGTGCGCCTGAAGGCGGGCCGGGAACTGGCCCGGCAGGCGGGCGCGCTACAGGCCGGTCAGATCGTGTCGTTCGCCGCTTGACCCTGCAGCCGTCGACTTGGCGGTCGAGCAAGCGGGCCGCGCCCGTTCAGAGCTCGAAGAACTGCCGACCCGGCGCCGCCAGCTGCTTGTCGGCGCAGTGCCGGAGGTCTGCCAAGGCTGTCTTCCCGCCGGTCATCAGCGCGGCACCGATGCCATCGCTCGTCACTCGTGACGCCAAGGACGGAACTTCGGAGGCCCGGCACCGGCCAGCGCTTCGAGTGCACCGCCGATGCCGTGCACGGTTTGCATCGAGTTCAGGATCTTCAGGAACACAGGCCCATGGGCGGGCGTCGGCCCCGCGTCGGCGAACGGATCGAGGTTGGTGCTGAACGCGGCGTCGAGTTCGGCCCAGTCCAGCGTGCCGAGCACGACTTCGGCCATCGGGAATACTTGCGTTTCCTCGATCCTCATGTGCTCCAGGTAGAAGTCGATGTAGGCGGTCGCGGATCGTTCGAAGACGCGGCGGCGGTGATCGCCTTCGTCCGTTCCGCACATCATTTCGAAGCCGAGCAACGCGTGCTGCAACTCGCGAATCGCATCTTCGCCCTGGGCATGCTCGTGGTCCAGGCGGTCGAGGACCTCGCCGAGTTCCGCGCCATGCCCGCGCAGCTTCGGGAAGAGCAGGCGGCTCTCCTTCGGATGATGAAGTCGCTCCGGAAACTCGTCGACATAGAACAGCATCGCCCGCAAGGTCGCGAAGTCCGGCAGTGTGTTGCGGCTTCGATGCCGGTCCAGCAGCAAGCCGAGCGAGCGCAGCATCGCGGACAGTGCGCGATGCTCACGCCGGATGATGATCAGGCTGGCATGCTCCATGATGGTCTGTGACACGCTTCGCTCAGTCCGGGGCGGGCTCGAAGGGAGGGCGCGTCCGGTTCGGTTTGCGAAGCGCTGATGACGGCCATGCGATCCATCGTGCCGACATTCGGGGTTCACGGGTTTGCGCCAGCGCAAACAATCGCCCGCAATTGCGCCGCAAGCGCCTGTGCTCTGCCCGATCGGATACATGATGGCGGGATGCGCAACCTTCGTCACTGGTCCCTTGGCGCAAAGCTCTCCCTGGTCGCCGCGCCGTTCCTGCTGGTGGCGATATGCGCGATCGGGGTGCTCGTCTGGATGTCCCTGCAGCTCGAGGGCGGCGCAGCCTCGGTCAACGAAGCCGGGCGCATGCGGATGCAGGCGTACCGAATGATGCTGGCGTCATCCGACGGCGATCCGCAAGTCCTTCCGCGGCAGGTGGCCGAGTTCGAGCGCAGTTTGACGTTGCTGCGAAACGGCGATCCGGAACGTCCCCTCTTCGTGCCGTGGGACGATCTGGTTCGGCAGCGCTTTGCCAAGGTCGATCAGGACTGGGTTCGGTTTCGCGCCGGACTGGTCGGCCCGCCGTCGGTCAGGCCCGCACCCGTCAGCGCGGGCCTGGAAACGGCGACGTTCGTGTCGGACATCGATGCCCTGGTCGACAGCATCGAGGTCCACCTGTCCCGCTGGACCTCGTGGATGCACCTGCTGCAACTCGCGTTGATGGCGGTGGCGGTGGTCGGGGTGATGGTGCTGCTGTACACGGGCTACCTGTTCGTGCTGGAGCCGGTGGGTCTGCTCAAGCAGGCGATCGGGCGGCTTCAGGCCGGAGAACTCGACGCGCGGGTGGACTGCGCCACCACGGACGAGTTCGGCACGCTCGGCGCCGGCTTCAACGACATGGCCGAGCAGCTGCAATCGATTCACCGCAACCTGGAGGCGCGGGTTCAGGAAAAGACTGCCCAGCTCGAAGACAAGCACGAACGCCTCGAAAGCCTGCTCGAGGTCACCAACCTGGTGACCAGGGCCGTCTCGCTCAACGAACTGGCTGCCGGCTTCACGAAGCGGATCGCCCGCATCGCCCGGGCCGACGGGGTGGCACTGCGCTGGTCGGACGAAACCAACCGCAGCTACCTGATGCTGGCATCGCACGGCTTGCCGCAGGCGATGATCGACGCGGAACATTGCCTGACCGCGGGCGACTGCCACTGCGGTTCGCCTCAGGCGCCGCCGGGCGCCCGCGTGATACCGATCCGGACGATGCAGCCGGCGCGCATGCAGCATTGCGCCAAGGCCGGATTTGAAACCGTGGTATCGGTGCCGATCCGGTTGCACGACCGCCTGATGGGCGAGGTGGACCTGTTCTTCCACGCCCGGATCGACATCTCCGACCCGGAGCGTTCGCTGTTCGAAGCGCTGACGGTGCAACTCGCCGGCGCGATGGAGAACCTGCGCCTCAACGCGCTCGGCCTCGAAGCCGCCGTGTCCCAGGAGCGCAGCTTTCTGGCCCGCGAGCTGCACGATTCGATCGCCCAGTCGCTGGCCTTTCTGAAGATCCAGGTTCAGCTGATGCGCGATGCGATCGCCGACGGCGATCCGCAGCAGGTCCAGCATGTCCTGGGCGAGATCGACCTCGGCGTGCGCGAGAGCTACGGCGATGTGCGAGAGTTGCTGATGCACTTTCGCACCCGCACCAACACCGAAGACATCGAGCCCGCGCTCATGACCACGCTGCGCAAATTCGAGCACCAGACCGGATTGAAGACGACCCTGACGATGCAGGGCAACGGCCTGCCGCTGGCGCCCGACGTGCAGATCCAGGTGCTGCACATTGTCCAGGAGGCGTTGTCCAACGTCCGCAAGCACGCACGCGCCGGGCAGGTCTGGCTGGATGTGCAGAAGCAGCCGCAATGGCGGCTGGAGGTGCGCGACGACGGGCTGGGCTTCTCCGGACCGAACGGCCGGCAAGACGAGACCCACGTCGGTCTGCGCATCATGGCGGAGCGGGCCGAGCGTCTCGGGGCCGACTTCGACGTCCTGTCCACGCCGGGACGGGGCACCTCGGTCGTGCTGGCCCTGCCCGCGTCGCCGCAACAACAGGTCGCCTGACGCCATGAGCCGCCGGGCCGCTCCCAAGGCGAATACCGCAACGCGAAGCATGGAGCTTGCCTGATGACCGCTGCCGCGGACAAGATTCGCATCCTCGTCGTCGATGATCACACGCTGTTCCGCCGCGGCCTGACGGCGCTGTTGCAACGCGACCCGCAGTTCGAAGTCGTGGGCGATGCCGGCGACGCGGGCGAGGCACAGCGCCGAGCTCACGACCTGCGGCCGGACGTGATCCTGCTCGACAACCATCTGCCGGGAGTCAATGGTGTGGACGCCCTGCCCGCCCTGCACGGGGCTGTGCCCGGCGTGAAGGTGCTGATGCTGACGGTGAGTGAAGACGAGCGCGATCTGGCGGCCGCGTTGCGGGGTGGCGCGTGCGGCTACCTGCTGAAGACGATCGAAGGCGATGCGCTGTCGCAGGCGATCCGGCGCGCGATGCGCGGCGAGAGCGTGGTGGCCGAGGAGATGACGGGCAAGCTGGTCGCGGCCTACCGCGATGCGGCCGCGCCTCGACCATCTCCTGACGCCCAACCCGTCAAGTCCGAAACGCCGGCTTCCCGGCTCGACGTGATGTCCCGGCGCGAGCTCGACATCCTGCGCTGCATTGCGCGCGGCCAGGGCAACAAGGAGATCGCACGCTCGCTCGGCATCGCCGAGACCACCGTGAAGATCCACGTGCAGCACATCTTGCGCAAGCTCGATGTGAGCTCGCGGGTTCACGCCGCTGTTATCGCAACCGAGCACGGCCTGGGTTGACCCAGCGCAAGCGCGCGTGGTTCGCGTGCGCTTGTAGTCCTTCAGAACGATGGCCGCCGCGCGGCGCTAGTTCGTCTGCCGCGTGACATCACCCCAGCCGACGGATGCCGCGATGCGGCGTTGATTTCTACAGTCTGCGCATGCAAAACGAGCGGACTGCGGAATGAGCAAGAAGAGTCAGGCGCTGGCGGTGCTGCTGGTCAGCACCTTGGCTTTCACCGTGTGCTTCATGGTGTGGATGATGTTCGGCGTCATCGGCATTCCGATCAGGAAGTTGCTGGGGCTGAATGCCACCGAATTCGGGTTGCTGACCGCGATGCCGATCCTGACAGGCTCGCTGATCCGCGTGCCGCTCGGGATCTGGACCGACAAGTACGGCGGTCGCATCGTGATGACGCTGCTGATGGCGTCGACCGTGCCGGCCATCTGGCTGATGAGCTACGCCACTGCGTACTGGCACTTCCTCGTGATCGGGCTGTTCGTCGGCCTCGCCGGCGGCTCGTTCTCGGTCGGTACGCCCTACGTCGCGCGCTGGTTTCCGAAGAACCGGCAGGGCTTTGCGATGGGTGTCTACGGCGCCGGCAACTCGGGTGCGGCGGTCAACAAGTTCGTCGCCCCGGTGTTGCTGGTTGCTTTCGGCTGGACGATGGTGCCAATGGTGTACGCCGCCATCATGCTGGGCACCGTGGTGCTGTTCTGGATGTTCAGCGCCAGCGACCCGGCGCACCTGGTGCCGTCGAACACAAAGTTCAGTGACCAACTCAAGTTGCTGAAGGAACCGAAGGTGCTGAAGTACTGCCAGTACTACAGCATCGTCTTCGGCGGCTACGTCGCGCTGTCGTTGTGGATGGTGCAGTACTACGTCGGTGAATACGGCCTGGACATCCGCACCGCGGCCTTGCTGGCGGCCTGCTTCTCGTTGCCGGGCGGCGTGTTGCGCGCCGTCGGTGGCTGGCTCTCCGACAAGTACGGCGCGCACAGCGTCACGTGGTGGGTGATGTGGATCAGCTGGATCTGCCTGTTCCTGCTGTCGTATCCGCAGACCGACTTCACGGTGCTGACCGTCAGCGGCCCGCGAACCTTCCACGTCGGGTTGAACGTCTATGCCTTCACCGCCCTGATGTTCCTGCTCGGCATCGCGTTTGCGTTCGGCAAGGCCAGCGTCTTCAAATACATCAGCGACGACTACCCGACCAACATCGGCACCGTCAGCGGGATCGTCGGCTTGGCCGGTGGCATGGGCGGTTTCGTCCTGCCCATCATGTTCGGTGCATTGATGGACCTCACCGGCATCCGCTCGAGCGCGTTCATGCTGATGTACGGCGTGGTCTGGGTCTCGCTGATCTGGATGTACTGGACCGAAGTGCGCCGCACCGAGATCATGGGCCGCAACGCCCAGGCGTTCAGCCTGCAGGGCTGACTGCTCCCCACCCCCGAGGAACACCATGAACAACGCTCTGAAGCCCGGCATCGCCGTGTCCCCCGCGGTCGAGGGTGCCGACATCACCGATTGGCGCCCCGAGGACGAGACCTTCTGGGCCACCCGCGGCAAGTCGATCGCCTACCGCAACCTGTGGCTGTCGGTACCGGCGCTGCTGTGCGGCTTCGCGGTCTGGGGCATGTGGGGAATCATCACCGTGCAGATGATGAACCTCGGCTTCCCGTTCACGCAGGCGGAGTTGTTCACGCTGACTGCGATCGCCGGCATCGCCGGCGCAACCATGCGCATCCCGGCGTCGTTCCTGATCCGCTTGGCGGGCGGGCGCAACACGATCTTCCTGACCACCGCGATGCTGCTGGCACCGGCGCTGGGCACCGGCATCGTGCTGCAGCACCCCGACTGGCCGCTGTGGAGCTTCCAGCTGATGGCGCTGTGGTCGGGCGTGGGCGGCGGCAACTTCGCCAGCTCGATGTCCAACATCAGCACCTTCTTCCCGAAGCGGCTGCAGGGCACCGCGCTCGGCCTGAACGCCGGCTTGGGCAACTTCGGCGTGACGACGATGCAGATCGTCATTCCGCTGGTAATGACGATCGGCATCTTCGGCAGCTTCGGCGGCGAGCCGATGACGCTGCTGAAGGACAGCGGCTGGATCTTCGGCAAGATCGCCGCCGGCACGCCCACCTGGATCCAGAACGCCGGCTTCGCGTGGGTGCTGTCGCTGGTGCCGCTGGCGATCCTGTGCTGGTTCGGCATGAACAACCTGAAGACGGTCTCGGCCGACACCGGCACCCCGGTCGTCGCGTTCGCCAAGATCGCCTGGCTCTACACGTTGGCCTTCATCCCGTCGATCCTCGGGCTGTACCTGTACCTGCCCAAGCCCACCGGCCTCGGCCTGATCAGCATGTGGGTCGCGATCCCGCTCGACGTGATCGCCGCGCTGCTGATCATGAAGCTGGCCGCCTTCGGCCCGATGAAGGAGAACGTCGCGAAGCAGTTCGCGATCTTCAAGGACAAGCACACCTGGTCGCTGACGATGCTCTACATCGTCACCTTCGGTTCCTTCATCGGCTTCTCGATGGCGCTGCCGCTGTCGATGAAGGTGATCTTCGGCGTCAGCCACGCGCCCGACGCGAGCGGCGTGCTGCAGCACACCCTGAGCAACCCGAACGCGCCGCCGGTGCTGGCCTATGCTTGGATCGGCCCGTTCGTCGGCGCCGCGGTGCGGCCGATCGGCGGCTGGATCGCCGACAAGGTCGGCGGCTCGGTCGTCACGCAGATCATTTCGGCGGTGATGGTGGTGGCGTCGGTCGCTGTGGGCTACGTGATGATGCAGGCGTATGGCTCGGCCACGCCGGAGCAGTACTTCCCGGCGTTCCTCGGCCTGTTCATCGTGCTGTTCTTCGCCAGCGGGGTGGGCAACGGCTCGACCTTCCGCACCATCGGCGTGATCTTCGACCGCCAGCAAGCCGGGCCGGTGCTGGGCTGGACCTCGGCGATCGCCGCCTACGGCGCCTTCGTCGCCCCGATCGTGATCGGCGACCAGATCAAGGCCGGCACGCCGCAGGTCGCGATGTACGGCTTCGCGGTCTTCTACGCGGTGTGCCTGGTGCTGAACTGGTGGTTCTACCTGCGCAAGAACGCCTACGTGAAGAACCCCTGAAGACCGATTGACCCGATGTTCACCCGCGAGATTTCCGGAGACCTTCCATGAGCCATTTTCTCGATCGACTCAGCTATTTCAAGCAACCCCGCGAGGCGTTCTCAGGCGAGCACGGCGTCACCACCGGCGAAGACCGCACCTGGGAGGACGCCTATCGCAACCGCTGGGCCCACGACAAGATCGTGCGCTCGACCCACGGCGTCAACTGCACCGGCTCGTGCTCTTGGAAGATCTACGTCAAAGGCGGCATCGTCACCTGGGAAACCCAGCAGACCGACTACCCCCGCACGCGCTGGGACATGCCCAACCACGAGCCGCGCGGCTGCGCGCGCGGCGCGAGCTACAGCTGGTACCTGTACAGCGCGAACCGCGTCAAGTACCCGATGGTGCGCGGGCGCTTGCTGAAGACCTGGCGTGCGGCGCGCCTGACGCACGACCCGGTCGACGCGTGGGCATCGATCGTCGAGGACGATGCCAAACGGCGCGATTACCAGCAGGTGCGCGGACTGGGCGGGTTCGTTCGTTCGACTTGGGATGAAGTCAACGAGATCGTCGCCGCCGCCAATGTCTACACGATCAAGCGCCACGGCGCCGACCGCGTGATCGGCTTCTCGCCGATCCCGGCGATGAGCATGGTCAGCTACGCCGCAGGCTCGCGTTACCTCAGCCTGATCGGCGGCGTCTGCATGAGTTTCTACGACTGGTACTGCGATCTGCCGCCGGCCAGCCCGCAAGTCTGGGGCGAGCAGACCGACGTGCCCGAATCGGCCGACTGGTTCAACTCGAGCTTCATCATCGCTTGGGGCTCCAACGTGCCGCAGACACGCACGCCCGATGCCCACTTCTTCACCGAGGTGCGCTACAAGGGCACGAAGACG